>CAZPUO010000349.1:0-2457 GCA_964589745.1 uncultured Methanotrichaceae archaeon | reverse complement strand
CAGATCGATTCCATCCTCGAAGAGCAGTTCGATAATCCCTCCCCAGGACAGAATCGTATACTTCAGGTCTCAAGGGGCTTCACCTACGTATGGAACGAATCAGCTCCGACTGGAGGCAAGGTCGATATAGCCGATATTAAGATAAATGGAATCCCCATAAACACCAATGGAACCTACAGAGTTGCTGCAAATTGCTTCCTGGCGGAGGGTGGAGATGGCTTCGTTACCTTAAAAGAAGAGATCGAGCGGATCTTCTGCATATCCGACACCGAGGCCCTTGTAGATTACTTGAAGGCATTCTCGCCCGTATTTCCCCCTACGATGGACAGGATATCGGTAGTGAAAGAAATGTCTTGACTTTCAACCCAGATGGTCTCGGCATGATCGGATCCAGGGATCCGAGGAGCAGGGAATTCTCTCTTACAACCCCTTGCTCTTCGAACGGGCCATGGACACGGCAGGCCGCGGCCCAGAGCATGAAGCAGGCCTCGCGGGAGGCGACCGTCCTCCTGCGATCCAGCCTGCTAAGAATACTGCAGGAATTGCCAGCAACATGAAGCACTTTGGACCTTTGCAGATTAAGGGCCTGGATGAGCATCTCCCTTGGCGCCCACCAGGACATTGAAGGATCTGGGTCTGAGGGTGATGGTAGAATGAAGCTTGAAGTCCATATGGCTATCTAGGGCTTTGGAGGATATGAGGTCAAGGAGCACGCGGAGCGAAAGTAATTGTCGGGCCCCCCCCGAGAGCCAGCTAATCCCAACCCAAACCCTTTTCTCACCAGCGAGCACATACTGCCTCAAATGAAGCTCAAGATCATAATCTCCGGCCCGAGGGTCCATGATGTAGGCTACCGCGTATTTCTGCTGAAGCAGGCCATGAACCTCGCTCTGCCGGGATTATCGACTTATAACTGGGATGAGAATGGCCATCAGGAGGTCGTAGCCCTGGTAGAGGGAGATGAAGCGAGGATCGCGGCCTTCCAGCAAATGGTCGAGAAGAATAAGCCGGAGCTGGTCGAAGTATCCAAAGTGACTTTCGAGGAATACAGCGGCGAAGTTGGTCGAACAAGTGAGGTTGCCATGTATTGCTCTTTCGTTCAGCTGGACAAGGCTATCCCGCTGCTCTTGGATATGAGAGATGATATGAAAGAGATGAAGGGCGACATGAAAGCGGTACGGAAGAATACCGAAGCAACTCCACAGATCCTGGAAGAGACCAAAGGTTTGAGGGAGGATATCCAGCCTGGATACGCGATGCAATTCAGGCAGGTTTTTGAAGACATCCGAGCCATCAAAGAACGCCTGGGTATGCCTTGAATAACAGCGCTTATCGTTATTCATTCCGTACTGCACATTATCTATCCCCTGTGAGGAATGCCTTCCTCCTGACCTTATGGCAGCTCGGGACCCCATGATGGCCGGTTGGAGCGAAAGGATCTGAGGCGGCACGCTTGACCGAGCCGGCCGGATCATACGGGCGAATTTGGTGCAGCCCAACGGCCAACAACGCCAGGTGATGATCCCAATCCGATAGCGTTTCCGGTATGTTTATATCACTCCTCCCAAAGAGCAACGTGGCAGTAGCCACTCAATATAATCCGGTAGCAATCGTCAGAAATGGCACCGGGATCGTTCATGAGATAGGGAAGAGTCACAGTTCAAGCGGAATTGTCTACCCGCAAGTTGACGCAAACGGCCTGATTCACGGAATGCCAGCGGATGCTTATTTTATGTGGGCACCATCCGGGGCGGATATCGAAAAATATGCAAAAAACGAGTAACGAAGCTGGCAGGGACGTTAACCCCGGTATGGGGTGGGTTTAGCTCTACCGGATCGGTTCTATGTCATTCTGCATCGATCCTGAGAAAATGTCATAGAACCGGCCCATGTTGGCGGCCACCCGAGCATCCCGATCTTGCCCACCGCAGCCTGCAGTCGGCGCTGAAGAGACGGGCAGCTCCGGGGAGCGCGCGTGGGATGCGATCTTGCCCATCGTAGGCTGCATTCATCCACGCTGTCAACCTGCATCCTGCCGCCCCCTCGCACGAGCGGGCCCGCGGGCGCGATCGCAGGCGATCCCGCTCGACCGGGAGGCAGGCGACCTCGTGCCCATGGGCACCCACACATCGCAGTCTGGATCATCGCGGATGTAATGCACTGCGATGGCGCAAGCTATTTACTCCTTTTACTCGGATAACCTCCTAAGAGATAGGCCACAATCCACGGAGACTCCGGCCGCATGACCTACACTGTAAACATCTTATCAAAGGCTCAGAAATACCTTGATACTTTGGATGAGCGAGAAGTCTTGAATATCTGGTCTAGCATAGCGGAATTGAAGAAGAACCCCTACAGGCCCCGGCCCTTGGTAGATATCATAAAACTGAGGGGCTTTAAGTCTCCTCCCATGTATCGGTTGAGGGTAGGCAGGCACAGGCTGGAATACTTCGTTTA
>CAZPUO010000348.1:0-2459 GCA_964589745.1 uncultured Methanotrichaceae archaeon | reverse complement strand
CCCTTGAGAAAAGTTAAATAATAATAGTCTCGTCACAGGGTGCGGATGAATCAGAAGGTTTTCGCCATCTTCGTGGGCGCAATTATGGTAGTCTCTGCCTTTGCGGGCTTCGTGTTGAGAGGCAACGATCAGGAAACTACTGTTGTGGGATCAGATTCCGCCTCCCTGCAGACCTTTGGCGTGCAGGGTCGCCTGGTGGACTGGAACTTCGACGGTCTGGAGGATGTGCTGGGGATGTCTCCGGAGAGCACTGTCATGGCATACTGGATTAACCTGAGTGCATCGCAGAACCTGACGGATTCTGCCCGCGCGGTACTTCCCAAGTCCCTTGGCGCGACCTACGGAAGCCAGCTTTATCCTACTCCGATCGAAAGGCTCGCAGAAGCATATTTCAACAACACCTGGATTGAGTTCCACTGGATCAGACCCTTCCGCGTAACCTATGGCGGCCTCGTCATACCTTACGAGGATTACATGATGATCCCGGCCAGTACCGATTACGTGACCGTGATGGGGAAGCCAACCCTTTTTGGGACACAGGATGCCATGCGACAGGTTATCGATGTGATCTCCGGTGGGCTATCCACAAACAGCTTCACTCTCCCTGTGGGGGAGAAGGCAGATCTGCAGGTGGCTGCCCTTGGCAAAGATACAGCAGGCTCGCCGCTACCTGGAAATTATAAGGAGTTTTACTTGGGCGTGAGCGCGCCGGCAAATGCCAACAGTGACTTCAACCTCACCGCCAAGTATCTCCAGCCTGACGCCGAAACGAGCCAAAAGGCAAAAGATGTGGCTGATAAGTATAGGCTCGCCTATTCCACACAAGGATCCAAGGCGGAGATATCTGGGCAGGTAAGCCCGGGAAATCTGCAAGGAGTGCTGGCAGCTCTTCTCGAGCCATAGCGCAACCTTTTTACATGTGGAGCTAAAGGCTTTGATCTAATCTGAAAGGCGCTTTTGCGATGAATGATGATGGGCGCAACTGGAGCCCTGAAGGAGAATTAAGTCATGGCTAGACCAATATACGTAAGATTTGATGTTCCAGCCGAACTGGCCGCAAAATCTCTTGAGGCCCTCGAGCTGGCTCGTGATACTGGCAGGATAAAGAAGGGAACCAATGAAGCCACCAAGGCCATCGAGAGGGGCGTTGCCCGCCTGGTAATCGTCGGCGAGGATGTTCAGCCCCCTGAGATCGTGGCCCATATTCCTGCTCTCTGTGAGGAGAAGAAGACGCCTTACATCTATGTCAAGAAGCAGAGTGAGATAGGTGCGGCCGCCGGTCTGGGCGTCAAGAGCGCCGCCGCCGCCATCGTCGAGCCGGGCAAGGGAAAGGAACTAGTGGATGAGGTCGTCCAGAAAGTGGCGGCTCTCAAGTAGGTGATATCCGATGGAGGATGAGAACGGCGTACCGGCAGAGGTCATCGAAGTCATCGGTGTCACAGGCATGCATGGTGAGGCGACCCAGATCAAGTGCCGCATCCTGGAGGGCAACAACAAGGGCCGCATCATCACCAGGAACTGCATGGGGCCTATCCGCATGGGTGACGTCCTGATGCTGCTGGAGACCGCCAGAGAAGCCAAGAAGCTTACCAGCAGGTGATCGGAAGATGGAAGAGCGAAAGTGTACCTTCTGCAACAGGACCATCGAGCCGGGCACAGGCAAGCTCTTTGCCAAGAGAGACGGAACGGTCTTTTACTTCTGCTCGTCCAAGTGCGAGAACAATGTCCGTCTTGGACGCGTCACCAGGCGCATAAAGTGGGCCAGGAAGGGGGCATAGCCTCTGCCTGGGATGGAAAGAACCTTCGTCATGGTCAAGCCCGATGGGGTGCAGCGCGGGCTCGTTGGCAAGATACTGCAGCGCATCGAGGAAAAGGGCTTCAAGATCGTGGCTATGAAATTGGCCGTCATGCCAGTGGAGAAAGCGAGAGAGCACTATGCGGAGCACGTGGGCAAGAAGTTTTACCAGGATCTGGTGGGCTTCATAACCTCTGGACCGTCTGTCTCCCTGGTGATCGAGGGCAGAGGGGCAATAGCCGCCATGCGAAAGTTGAACGGCGCCACCAATCCGGCAGAAGCCGTCCCCGGAACCATTCGAGGGGACTATGGTATTGAAACGGGACGAAACGTCGTGCACGGATCGGATTCTGCGGCCTCGGCTGCACGGGAGATCGCCCTTCATTTCAACGGATCAGAACTGGTTGATTTCAAGCGAATAGATGAAGCATGGCTCTACGAGTGAGAATGGGCGGATAGCTTTTTTCTGCCCTCCCACGGGAGCCTTTAAATTCTTAAAAAATAAAACAGATCTTTTTAGATATACTCCACCCAGAGCGATCGGCATGCAACAGAAGTCCAAAAAAGCCAGCAAAGCGAAGTCAAGGGGCTCCAACCTCAGGACACCCATCGTGGTAGTGATGGGACACGTGGACCACGGCAAGACCACTCTTTTGGACAAGAT
>CAZPUO010000347.1:0-2459 GCA_964589745.1 uncultured Methanotrichaceae archaeon | reverse complement strand
GGGCGCAGCATGCTGCGCCTCTAGCGTGGCAAAAGGCTCCTCCGCAGGTCGTTAGCTATTCTTTGAGCGAACTCCAGGAGATTCAACGCCTCAATCTCTGGCAGCTTCTTACAGAGGGTTTCTAGTTTGGCGACTTCCGTATCGTCTTCCTCGAACAAGTCGGAAACGAGATCCTGTACCCACAGAGAATTTTCTTCACTCTCTTCCTCTTCTTCTTCGTCTTCTTGCTTTTCCTCCTCTTCGTCTTCTCCGGCTCCTTGTTTCTCCGGTGCTTGCTGGTCTTCTGTCTGCTGGCCTTGTGGTTCTGCTTGATCATCTCCCTCTTGACCCAGCGACTCTTCCAGATCTTCCTCGAGTGGTTCTTCTTCGATCAGAAGGTCTTCGTCCTGCTGTGTTTTACTCCGCAAGAGCGAGTAAGCAGCGAGGACAACCGCCGCCAGCAGTGGTAAAGTTGAAAGTGCAAAACTGAAGAGGATGACTTTTTGACTGAGCAAAGAGGTCACCAGAGACTCGGTGGCATCCGGTACCTGAAGCGCCTCTGCCAACTCGATCAGTTGTTGCCGCTCTTCGGGGCTGGACGCCTGATTCTCCATGGTGACCATGAGTTGGGCCAACGCATCTGTATCCCAGCCAGCAAGGGCGTCCCTGGCTCTTGATATATCCCCGGTAAGCGAATAGTCCTCGGCAACCAGGCGGACGAACGTCCTTTGGTGCTGCGGGAGAAGTTCCCAGGGTTCGGAGTTGCTCCACTGCACCGGCCAGAGTAGCCAGCCGATGACTATCCATCCTACCAGCAACCCGACCAAAAAGGTCAGTCCAGGCAGATAGCGTCGGGCTTCTCTGGCGAGGCCCGCTAGCCTTCCCCTCTTGACTTTCTGATCTTCCAGACCGTCAAGGTCCTGAGGGGGAGACTCTAGGCTCTCCGGAATCAATTGCAGGCTTTTCTGTGCTACAGTCATAATCGTTTACATCCATACTAATTGTACTAAAGAAGGGACGATAAGGAAACTCGCTCCCGAAAGGATCAATAAAATGGATAGATAGAAAAACATCTTGAGCAGATGTGACCCCTCGCTGGACACGATGGCGAAGGCGTTGATAAAAGCGAGAATGATCACCATGCCGAGCGTCATCTGCCTGAGGAACGACACTTGGGGCAGGCTGAAGGATAACGTGTCCAGTGACAGTGACTGCATCATTTCCTCGCTGGCTTCGACCGACGCCATGGCTTGTTGTATCATGGTTGCAAATTGGTTGATGATCCCCAGGAGGAAGACCATCAATGCAGTAAGCACGCCGTGCATGATTACAGTAAGCCAGGTGAACGTCGCGGCGACACCGCTCCGTTTGGCCCGCAACATGGCGGTTTTCATAGCAAACAGGCTGGAGAGAATGCCCGCCTGTTCTGGATCTCCTCCCAGGTTCACTGCCTCGTAGAAAATGCCTATAGTCTGATCTACTAACTTGCTACCTGTCTCTACCCCGAACTTCCGCCAGCAGATTCCGGGTTTACCGAAGGCATTGAGTCTTAATCTGAGCCGGTGTATGTCCGGTCGCAGGGTGGGAAAGGAATCTATCTTGATGTTGGCCAAAGCATCTGTGAGCGTCGTCCCTCTGGAAGTAGCGGTCCCCCCCAGTGAACGAAGGAATGGACTGATTTCTGCGTCTTTCTTGTCCACCTTGTTCTCCGCTATCAGGCTCACTATCCCTATGGGGGCCAGAAGGAAACCGGCTAAAATCATAATCCAACCTTCTGGCATTCCCAGCAGGGCGAGGAACACGCTGACCACCACTGTCACGGGCGCAAAGATTTGGAAGAGTTTGCGAGCCAGTTGCTGTTCTTTGGACCCCTTTGTTAGCGGTACGTTCTTGACCTCCTGCGGTGCTGCCCGCGATATTACCCAGGCCACGCCGAAGCCCGCCACGGCAGCCGTCATCACCATGATCAGCATCGTGGCGGAGCCCAGGCTATATATCATACTCGAAACCATGTTGATAATCACGATCAAAGCCACCGAGACGGTCACAGCCGTGTAACCGTCATTCCACTTCTTCAGGCTTTCCAGGTTGCGCTCGTACTCGTTGAGATAATTCTCCCCCTGCACTTCGGCTTCCCGGGCCAGGAAGGGGGCCAGTGGCTCGCCCGATCTCAGAGCGTCCGAGAAGCGTAACAGGAAGTTCTTGGTATTCTCCGAATCCACTGTCTCGCCGATCATGCGGCAGGCATCGGGATAGTTGTAGCGCATGTTATCTACCAGTTCGTGAACCTCTTTGAAATATTGGGCCGAAGGACAGGGCAACTGGCGGGCAAGGGAGAAAACCCTGTCCCGCGAGATACCTGCTGCCGACGTAGCGGACATATAGGTAAGTTGGTAGAATAGATCGAAATTCGATATTCCGTCAGAGAAGGCCTTGTTTATGTGCTTCTGCAAGGACTTGGAAGACTTCATAGAAATCTT
>CAZPUO010000346.1:0-2462 GCA_964589745.1 uncultured Methanotrichaceae archaeon | reverse complement strand
GTAAATCTTATACAGTTCTCCAAGTTTCTCTCGCGGAAATTCAGCAATCCCCTTGGAATGCATAATACTTATATCCGTTATATTAGCACCTACTCCAGGAGCTTTTTCAGCCATTTTCTTTGCTTCGTAAACAATCAAAAGCCCTTCTTCCACGGAGACCTCCTGGTTACATCCACGGGCTATAAGGGTATTTATGGCATGTGGCAATCCCGATCCAATGGCATTGAAACCTATGGCATCAAAACATTGCGATGTTCCTGGATCAGAGATTCCATAGATGTGAGCAATGCCTTCGCTCATTCCTGCGATTAATATCTGTAACCCATAATCATAGTTCTCGATTTCGCTTTGTATCTTGAACGCGATTTCTGGAACCAAAACCCTCTGTGCATCATAGAATCCGCTAAAATCGCTGAAGCCCCTTGGCATTAAGATTCTTTCCTTTATCTCCCTCTCTCTTATATACTTGTAGCACTCTTTGACCTTGTTGACCACTTCAAGAAATGCCGGCACCTTTAGTCTGGCGATTTCTGCTTGTACCATATCGAAAAGCTCGGTATGGGCTAGAGCGTCACCGGCTGTAAGTGCTATAGAGCTGTCCGATAGACGAGTCATTTTTCTCGTTGGATGTTCGAATTGTATTGAAAGCGCTTGATTTGTTAACATACTATCTGCGGCAAGAATTAAAGCCGAACCTCGCTCACAAATTGCTGCAATACATATGGTCATTTTATTCTGCTCCTTTTTGGATTTTGCCTAGCGATAGGATTCTCGCCGTAGGCTCAGTATAGAAGCTACACAAACTGCCATGTTGTAGAATAGGTTAATACATATTTAGATTTTTGTCAAGTCTCTCCAGAAACTAGCGTTTTTATCCCCCTTTATGGGTTGCACATTATGGCAAATATATTATCTCAATACCTTACCAGGCCATCTCCTCTGGTCCTGTCTTACGGTGGAGCCAATACAGGGCTTTGTAGATGAAAGGTGCTAACAACACGTTGAGCAAGGTAGAGGGCAGGACCACTTTGATCAGGCTATCTGCCCATGCTATCGAATAGCCTCTCATGTGCAGCAGGAGGAGAAAGAACAGGTCATAGGCCAGGGTGGCAAGCAAAGTCGCGATCAGGGGAAGGGCAATGTGAGTGCGGAAGACGCTCAACTCCCCCATGCCGGCGAGCAGACTGAGGACCAGAAGGACCACCACAGAGGTTCCGAAGGGGGCCCCTGAGAGCAGGTCCAGTCCGATTCCTCCGACAAGTGCCCAGATCACGCCCTCTTTTGCTCCTCGTAAGAGGCTCCAGGAGATTACTACCAGGAGCACGAGGTCGGGCTTCACGCCCAGGATGGTCAGATGAGGCATCGCGGTCGCTTGGATGATGGCGACGGCGCTTAGCAGCAGGATAGTGGCATAGATGTTCATCGCTAGGGGCCCATTCCTTCCAAACCAATGGGCTGGAAATTGGTGATGACCAGGACTACCTCCAGGTTGTTGAAATCTACGGTGGGCCGAATATCGGCCTCCTGAAACATCTCGATGTCGCGCTGGCGGACGGCTGTAACCTGGCCGATGATCAACTTCTTGGGGAAATTGCCTCCCAGTCCTGAGGTGAGGACTATGTCGTTGACGTTAACCGGCTCCCCTTGGGGGATGTACTTCATTACCAGGCTCCCGCCGACCTGACCTTCTACCACTCCTGTGGCCCGTGAGGTCTGAATCAAAGCGTTCACAGAGCTGGAGGGGTCAATGATCAACATCACTTTGGCCCAGTTGGAGCCTACATCGGTGATGCGCCCGACCAGTCCTCGTTCCGTGACCACCGGCATGCCTTTTTCGATCCCGTGCTGGGAACCCAGGTCAATGGTAAGGTAGCTTAGGAAGTTAGTGGGCTCACGGCCGATAACCCGGCTTTTTACCTCTGCCGCTTTGTAATCGTTAGAGGGATTGGCCTGGGTGAAGTTGAGCAGCCGGCGCAGGGCTTCGTTCTCGGACTCGATCTCCTTCAGACGCACATTCTCGATCATCAGGCTGTCGGCCAGGCTTTGCAACTCCTCGTTGCGGCGGCGCAGCTCCCTGAGATCCTGCGTAGTCTGGGCCAGGTCTCTGATGTTGTTGACCAGGGAGGTTAGTTTTCCCTGAACAGGGGAAACAAAGCGCAGCGCCAGATCTTCAATAGGCTGCAGTTGTTTATTCTGATCCAAAGCAAGTCCGGCTAGGCTCAGCAGAATGAGGATGATCAGCGCGGCTGATCTGGTTGGCAGATGCTTCACCAGAGCTCACTCCTTTGTTTCGACAGGGTTTCGACAAGCTCAACCCGACGGCTCAACACAAGCGCTCGATTGCTAGCCATGACTTGCCCCTTATCGTGCTGTGCTGGCCAGGATCTTGCTCAAGCTGTCTAGATTCTCTAAGACCATGCCCGCTCCACGGGCCACGCAGGTCATCGGCGCCTCGGCCACGT
>CAZPUO010000345.1:0-2465 GCA_964589745.1 uncultured Methanotrichaceae archaeon | reverse complement strand
CTGGTTCTGGCACTTCAGGTTCTGGTCCTCGAACTTGGTTCCCGTCTGCTCTTTGGAGAAGGTGTAGCCGCATCTCTGGCACTGGAAGGCGGCGGAGACGATCTTTGGTCTGACCTCCGTAGCCGTTCTGACCAGACCTTCGATGGCGATCAGCTTGCCGATGTGGTCGGATCGAAGATCACAAGTCTTGTAGTGGCGGGGCAGCTCGACGATACGTACATGCGCCTTGTCCAGGTAGACGTCCATGGGCAGGTCTATCTCCAGAAGCGCTTTCTGCGCCGCCTCCAGATTTGGCTCCGGACTCTCTAGCAGCTCTTCGGCAAACTCCGGGTCGTAGCGGTCTAGGTCTGGGAACTTCACGATCAGGCTTCGCTCGTCGGGGTAGGAGTCCGCCAGCTCCAGCAGGTCATCCCAGTAACGAGATCTTAGGAACTCCTCCCATTTGACGACAGGATCGGCAGCCATTATCGAAAGAGACTAGGAAAGGCAAAGTATCTAAAGGTATTCGACGCGGTGCGGATGTATTCCATCCCGGCTTCATCCGCCTCGGCAAAGCGGCCGACGACCTGAATAAATCAGAAACTGATGCAAAAATTTATATTTCTCTCAGCTAAAAGACACAAAACGATATGGAAGGCTTGTTAAGATAATGATTGAAGATCTGATCGTGAGAAATGATGCCAATCACGGATGGATGCGGCTTTTCGCAGCGGCTCTTTTGCTTATCTTTTGCCTGGCCTTTGTCTGCCAGGGCGAGGAATCGGGAGAAATGGCGAGGAACAACAGCTCACTGGAGGAGATCCAGGCAGCCATAGATGGTTTTTCGCCAAAGATGCCTGGCGATAGTTTTGCTCTGATAACCCTCCAGGAGGCCCTGACCGCAGCCAGGGAGGGCAATTTCGGCTTCGGTGCCTGCCTCGTCAACGAATCCACCGGCGAGGTCGTGGAGCGGGGACACAATCACGTGTTCTACCCATACTTTAGGAGCGATCTGCACGCCGAGATGGATGTTCTCGATAAGTATGAAGATCGAATGAAAGCGCCGATCTCCAAAGCAGACGGCCTGGCGCTATACCTCTCCGGCGAGCCAAGTCCCATGGGCCTGGTCCGAGTCATCAACGCCGGCATCACGAAAATGTACTACCTGGCCCCTGTGCTCGAGAGCGGTATGGGCCAGATTAGGGACTGCCTGCCGCCCATCTGGAAGGAAATGGCAAAAGGACGGGACTATGGGCTCGCGGACTGCTCTCCAGAACTCAGGAATCTGTCTTCGGGGATTATCGATTATTCTAATAGGAAACTGGTTTAAAGGCTCGAGCCCGCATAAGATATGTGGATGCCACGTCGAGCATCTTTGAAGTCCTTTGAATCAGCTTTCAAGCAGAAATGTTTTCAAAAATTATTTATTCTTTGTTGTCTGACCATAACAAGTGAAGTGATATTATGAGAATATGCAAATCCCTATCAATTTCTGTCTTGCTGGTTCTATCGTCCTGCCTGGCAAGCGTGCCCTCCCTAGGGCAAGAAGAATCGATCAGCGCAACAGATAATGCCCTTTTCAACTGGACAAATCAGGGCTATATCCTCCTTGACCAGTATAAATATGAGGATGCCCTCGTGGCCTTCGATAATGCCCTTAATATAAACAAGTCCTATGCAGCAGCCTGGACTGGCAGAGGCTCCGCCTTTAATGGCATGGGCAACTACAGCGAGGCTCTCCAGAGCTACGACAGAGCCCTCAATCTCAATCCTGAATACGTCAGCGCATGGATAGGCAGAGGCTCCGCCCTTCACGGCATGGGCAATTACAGCGAGGCTCTCCAGGCTTACGATAAAGCCATAGAGCTACACCCGTCGGATGGCAATGCCTTGAACGGTAAGGCGTGGCTGCTTTATAAGAGAGGGCAATATGACGAAGCAGCAGAATATGCAGCTAGGGCCATCGAGATACAGGCTGCAGATCTTTCGGCCACTTTGGATACAGAAGGAATGGCGTTAGTGGGCTTGGGCAAATATGAGGAGGCTCTCGGATACATCAACAGATCGCTGGATCTGGAGCCCTCGGACGCTATCGTCTGGATACACAAAGGGGACATTCTGAAAGCTATGGGCGAGCAGGCTGAGGCGGATGCTGCATACAACCAATCCAAGCAGGTTCCTGAGCAGTATTTGGGTGGAGAGAGCGTATAGGGCTGAAATTACCTCTATAGCTGGATTATGAGATTCACTAATCCTTTTGCTATTTTTTATTTTTTTTGAACCCTCAGCACTGACCCCTCTTTCGCTACTATCGCCACCTTCTCCCCTTTCTCCACCACCGCATCGCTCTCCGCCTGCCAGTACTCGCCCTCGAAGATGACGTAGCCCTTGGGATCCAGCCTGTCCAGTACCTCCGCCTCCTCGCCCTCGAATCTGTCGCTGACCGGGGGAGAAAACCTGATGCGCGCTACCTTGTACAGGGCAAA
>CAZPUO010000344.1:0-2481 GCA_964589745.1 uncultured Methanotrichaceae archaeon | reverse complement strand
AACTTGAGCGGATATAAGCTTTTCCCCTAAGTATATCATTTATTTTATTTGCCGAACCTGGAAATCCCTCTGAAAGAGGAACCTGCGGAAATATATCCGCCATCTCTACCGGATAGTAACGTCATTAATCAATAAAAATTTTTCGAAGCTTCTACAAAAGAACTCCTGAAGCCAAGGTCCGGATTCGAACCGGAGTGGTAATGCTCTGCAGGCATTTGCGTAGCCGCTCCGCCACCTTGGCACAGCAATGGCTTTTGGCAGTAGAGTTGGCCCCGATTTGGTCAACATCATACCTTCGTTATCAGCCGAGGTCATTGGCTGCCGCAAGTACTGCTGGCGTTCATATGCTATAAAGGTTGCCTTCGCGGCAAGGAGTGAGTCAAAGAACGAATTGATGAAACTCTCCAGAAGAGTGATGCATCTGAGTGGCACAAGGAGATCAATCGTAAAAATATATATAATGAAAAAGAAAATTATAACCCTCCTAGAATCATCGTTCAAGCGAAAAGTATAAATCTAGAAAGGGAGTTATTATTCCCCTCTCAGTGGGGGATTTAAGTGGTAATTGGATTGACAATGATCAAAGTTAGGCCCGGTCACGAAAGATCGGCTTACGCCGACCTGCAGAAAAGGCCGGAAGTGAGAGACGTCTATCGTCTCTTTGGAGAGTACACATTCTTCCTGATTATGCAGGCGGAAGGCAGAAACAGGTTCCAGCAGGTCTTGAAGGGCATCAAAGAAGAGAATGAGGTCCTCAAGACGGGCCCAGTCCTGCTCACGGCAGAAGGCGATCGAGCCGATATGACTAAGGTAGGAGCAGAATCTGCCTTTACCTTCGGATGAAGCCTTCGCGCTAACTTTTTTGTTGATTATTTTCATTATTTATTTTATTGTTTATTTTATTGTTTATTTTATCTTGTGAGCAGCTCGGCTCCAGCAGGGGCGCGAACTTGGTGCCGTAGTATATGATGCCCCTCTCGCCCTCCTTTCCCAAAATCCGAAAGACCGGATGCACGCGCATACCTATCCTCACGCCCTCCGGCGCGGAGACGATCTGGCCGGTGACCCTCGGCCCCTCATCGAGCTGGATGATGGCCAAATTGTAAGGGGTTTGCCGCTCGAAGTCTTCTGTAGCGTTATGAATAATAGTATAAGTAACGACGCTGCCCGTCCCCTTGAAGGTGTACTCCTCCAGATTCGCTCCCCGGCGACAGTTGGGGCATAAGTTTCGGGGCGGGAAGAAGTATTCGTTGCAGCAAGTGCAGTGCGTCCCCTGGAGGTTGTACCTCTGAGGTATGCTTCTCCAGAACCTGGGCGCGTGTGTGGTCATATTTCACCTCGATAGTATGTGGACAAGGGCAGTTCCGCCCGAGCCTCCCACATTGTGGATCAATCCTATCTCGGCCTCATCTACCTGGCGCTTGCCAGCTTCGCCACGAAGCTGTAGGGCGATCTCATAGGCTTGTTTTATTCCCGTAGCACCCACAGGATGGCCGCAGGCTTTCAGTCCGCCTGAGGTATTCACCGGCAAGCTGCTGCCAAGGGCCGTTAGCCCTTCCTCTGTGGCCTTTCCGCCCTGGCCTTTTTCCACAAAGCCCAGATCCTCGATGGCCAGTATCTCAGCGATGGTGAAACAGTCATGTACTTCCGCTACATCCACCTGACGCGGCTCGATACCCGCCTGGGCAAAGGCAGCGCGCCCGGCATGGATGGTGGCATCCAGGGTCGTCAAATCTCTTCTATCGTGCAGCGCTAGAGTATCACTGGCCTGAGCGCTTCCCACTATTTTTATGGGCGTGTCTGCGAATCGTTTGGCCATATCCGTAGGCGCAAGCACGACGGCTGCGGCACCATCGGAGATTGGCGAGCAGTCCAGGATATGCAACGGGTCGGCCACCAGGGCGGATTTGTTCACGTCCTCAACGCTGATCTCCGTGTGATACTGCGCTATGGGATTGTAGCAGGCATGATGGTGATTTTTCACTGCCACCTGCGCCATCTGGTCGTGCGTTGTCCCGAAGCGTCGCATGTGCAGCCTGGCCATCATGGCATAAAGCGCGGGAAAGGTAGCCCCGAAGAAGCACTCCCACTCGCGATCGGCTGCAGCGGCGAGTGCATCCGCTGCGGTGCCTGAGGAGACGTCAGTCATCTTCTCTACGCCAGCAGCGATCACTATATCGTGGTAGCCGCTGGCCACGGCCAGCACCGCCTGGCGCAGTGCCAGACCGCCGGAGGCACAGGCCGCCTCTACTCGCGTCGAAGGGATATGCATCCGGGAGAGCCCTGCGCAATCGGCTATCAACGCTCCGATATGCTCTTGCTCCACGAATCTTCCGCCGCTCATGTTTCCCACGAAGAGAGCATCGATTTGCTCGCCCACTATCTCTGCATCCTCTATGGCCAGTACCCCTGCCTCGGCGATCATGTCGCGCAAAGAGACGTCCCAGCGCTCTCCGAACTTGGTACACCCCACACCGATAA
>CAZPUO010000343.1:0-2494 GCA_964589745.1 uncultured Methanotrichaceae archaeon | reverse complement strand
CGCCATTCTCTCTGCACCAGGCCGCTATCGTCCACATGTCCCAGCCGATACAGAAATCCCGGATGCCCTGATTTACGTAGGATGTGCATCCTTCAGCATCCCTGGCTTCTACTCTGGGCCGAACGCCTGCCTCGAGCGCCATCTGGATGGCCCTGTCCTGGGCAGCGTTGACCTGATCCATGTAGTCGGCTCGCACGAAGGGCTGACCTGGCGTCCGAAGGCTCACTCCATAGTCGGTGGCGCCAAATTGGATCATGTCTATGCCCTCTATGGCCAAAACCTCCTCCAGATCGTCCATGAGCGTCTTCTTCTCCACCATGATCGCTATCACGATGTCGTCAATGTGCTTCACGTAGTCGCTGGGCCGTATCCCGCGCGTCCCCATGACGCCATTGACGCCCTCAGGGGGCAGCTTGACGGCGCGCACGCATTCCCTCGCCTCCTCGACGGTCATGATATCGGCGAAGAGAATGGCTTGAAACCCTGCGCCTATAGCCCTTTGAGCGAGCCAGTCCTTCGGATGCCTATCAATCTTTATCATCGTGGACGTATTCGTGAGCTCCGCTGCTCTGCACATGTTGTCCAAGTCATGCAGGTCCCAAGCGCCGTACTGGCTTCCGAACTCAATGTAGTCGAACTGGCCGGTGCTGCCCACGACTTCCCACAACGCCGGCCACGTGCTCGACATGTGTGTCCCCAAAGTCGGTTTGTCTTGGTTCAGCAATTCTCTTATCTTGTTGGTCATGAGGATATCCTCCAAGATGATATATCGTCTCTCAGGCCAGGTGAGCTACGGGAAAATTATCCCCTGTTGCTCTGGAACGACATGGGGCGGGGGTAATTCCCCTTTGATCACCGCCGCGATGTTCACCGCATTGCAGATGGCCATCGCCTCTCTGGCCTCCTCCGTTGCGGAGCCAATGTGAGGAGCTAACACCACGTTGGGAAGCTTCAGCAGCGGATCATCCAGCGGGACGGGCTCTTCCTCAAAGACGTCCAGGCCTGCTCCGGCGATGGCATGCTCGGACAGCATCTCGGTGAGGGCTGCCTGGTCTATCGTCGGGCCCCTAGAGGTATTGATGAGGTAAGCTGTCTTCTTCATCATCCTGAGCTGCTGCTCACCGATGATGCCCCGCGTCTCGGGGGTGAGTGCAAGGTTAACCGAAACGAAATCCGACTCTTTCATAACCTCCTCTAGGGTCTTGAGTTTTGCCCCCAGCTCCTCCTCAGCCCTGTGGTTGCGGTATATGTCATAGTATATGAGGTGCATGTCAAAGCCTTTCACGCACCTCTTTGCTACCTCAAACCCGATCCGCCCTAAGCCTACGATGCCCAGGGTCTTTCCCTTCAGGTCAACGCCATATGCAGGACGCCCTGGCGCCCCATTAGCCCACCCCTCCCTCACATACCTATCAGCCTGAACGATCTTCCTGTTGCAGGACAAGAGGAGTGCCATAGCCATGTCTGCCACCGAATCCGAGAGCACACCGGGGGTATGACATAGATACACCTTGTGCCTGGTCATGGCCTCTACGTCACAGTTATCGTATCCCACCCCATACCTGGCCACGACTCTGAGCTTGGGTGCTCTCTGGAGCGTTTCCTCATTGATCTCCCACCAGACCACCATTCCCTCTATAGTGGGGAGCAGCTCATTGTACTTTTGCCTATCTGTGTACTCTACGACGTCGGCAACGGGCCACAGTATCTGGATTACTTTTTCGTACCTGTTCAAAGACGAGGGTATGAGCACTTTGGGTTTCACCTGAGCATATCACCTCCCGATGTCTTTGGTAGCATCAATAGCGTTTTCTGATGGGCTCCAGGGCCTCATCTACGCTGTCCAGGCCCAGTTTCTTGAGCTCCTCTGTGGTGGGTATGCCCTTCTCGTCCCATCCCATGCTCTGGTAGTACTCGCTTCTCATCTCCAGACAGTCCGCTCTGTTGGGTGCAGCTCCCTTCTGAGGGCCAGTGGGGAGCGGTTCGTACCACCTCGGTGGGTTGTCGTCATTCTCCACCGCATCCCAGACAAAGTCCGGGCCTCCGAGCAAGAGGGCGGCTCTCTGTATCTGTATGATCCGCCGTCCATGAATCCCTGCCCAGTCTTCAGTCGTCATACTCCAACCTGTGACAGCCTGATAGAGTTGTTCGAGCGCTGTTGCAGCACCCATGGGCCCGAATCCAGCACTTATATTGCAGTAGACGAGCACGTCGCCCAAGGCACGGGCTGCTTCGCCGCCGGGGCGCATAGATGCGATCGAGGTGTGATCCCCCGGCTGTGTCGAGCACGCGTAGCCCATGGGCCAAGTTCCCGCGTAGTCGAGTCCACTTCTGATGCCGTGCGCTCCCACCTCCATCCCCTTGTACTGGACCGCATAGGGGAGAAGGTCTACGCCTTTCATTTCACCGATCTTCAAAGCGGCTCGGTACGTTCCCTCTGCCAGAATGTCGCCTATCTTCTCCCTCCTGGCCATCAACCATGCAAGTTCTCCAA
>CAZPUO010000342.1:0-2507 GCA_964589745.1 uncultured Methanotrichaceae archaeon | reverse complement strand
GAGATCCAGGGACGCAGGGGCGTTATCCTGAGCATGGACAGCCAGGGCGACATGATCATCCTCAAGTCCAAGATGCCTGTGGCTCAGATGTTCGGATTTGCTGGAGCCATAAGGTCGGCTACTGAGGGCCGAGCTCTCTGGTCTACGGAGTTTGCGGGATTCGAGCCGCTGCCTGCCAACCTAATGCTCGAGACCGTTAAGCAGATCAGGACCAGGAAGGGCTTGAAACCGGAGATGCCAAAGCCAAGCGATTACCTGAAGGCCTGAGAGCGGCCGATCGAAAAGATTTAAACACAAAGGCAGAAATACGGAAAAATATGGATAGTGCCAGTTGGAGGAGATAAATTATGGCAGAGCAAAAGCCACATCTCAATCTAGCATTCATTGGACACGTCGACCACGGAAAGTCGACAACAGTAGGCAGATTGATGTACGAGACGGGGGCTGTAGACCCTCACGTCATAGATGAATACAGGAAAGAAGCAGCAGCCAAGGGAAAGGCGACTTTCGAGTACGCCTGGGTTATGGACAGCCTGAAGGAAGAGCGCGAGAGAGGCGTTACTATCGATATCGCCCATCAGCGCTTCGATACCGCCAAGTACTACTTCACAGTGGTGGACTGCCCAGGTCACAGGGACTTCGTCAAGAACATGATCACGGGAGCCAGCCAGGCCGATGCCGCTGTGCTCGTAGTGGCCGTACCAGATGGCGTTATGGCCCAGACCAAGGAGCACGTCTTCCTGTCGAGAACATTAGGCGTCAACCAGCTGATCGTGGCCATGAACAAGATCGATGCCACCACGCCCCCTTACGATGAAAAGCGGTTCAACGAGGTCAAGGATGAGGTAAGCAAACTCCTGAAGATGGTCGGATACAAGTTGGATGAGATATCCTTCGTGCCTATCTCCGGCCTGATGGGAGACAATCTCGCCAAGGCGAGCGAGAATCTGAAGTGGTACAAGGGGCCAACGCTGCTGGATGCCCTGAACAACCTCAAGGTTCCCCAGAAGCCGACAAACCTTCCGCTGCGCGTGCCGGTGCAGGATGTCTATACCATCTCCGGCGTGGGCACAGTGCCTGTGGGCCGCGTCGAAACCGGCATCATGAAGAAGAACGATAAGATCATCTTCCAGCCTGCCGACGTGGCTGGTGAGGTCAAGTCCATCGAGATGCATCACGAGGAAATTCCTGAGGCATACCCTGGAGACAACATCGGATGGAACGTGCGCGGTGTTTCCAAGAAGGACATTCGCCGTGGCGACGTTTGCGGACATCCTGAAAAGCCCCCAACCGTGGCCAAGGAGTTCAAGGCCCAGATCGTTGTGCTGCAGCATCCCAGTGCCATATCGGCAGGATACACCCCGGTGTTCCACTGCCATACCGCACAGGTCGCCTGCACCATCACTCAGATCCTGGCCAAGCTCGATCCGCGCTCTGGAGCCGTCAAGGAGGAGAACCCGGCCTTCATCAAGGCAGGAGATGCAGCCATCATCATGGTGACGCCCTCCAAGCCCATGGTCATCGAGCCAGTGAAGGAAATCCCGCAGATGGGAAGGTTCGCCATCCGAGACATGGGAACTACCGTTGCAGCGGGCATGTGTATGACCGTGACTCCCCGCTAACTAACTTTTTTGGTGTTTAAACATGCAGAAGGCTAGAATTAGACTCTCGGGCACCAATCCCCTGATGCTGGATGACATCTGCAACCAGGTCAAGGGGATTGCCCAGAGAACGGGCGTGCACATGGCGGGGCCTATTCCCCTGCCCACGAAGAAGATGGTTGTTCCTTGCAGAAAGAGCCCTGATGGGGAGGGGACTGCCACCTGGGATCACTGGGAGATGAGGGTCCATAAGAGGCTCATCGATCTGGATGCAGACGAGCGCGCTCTGCGACAGCTCATGAGGATCCAGGTCCCGAAGAACGTGAACATCGAGATCGTGCTGGAAAGCTAGAGTTTCGCTTAGGTATCAGGGCTGCTTCCTCCGGAAGAAAGCCCGCTGCCTATATATTCCATAATTTTAATCTTCTTATCGGTTCCTGAGAACATTAAGTAGTGATCTGCAGGAACTAAAGTGTGGACTCGTAGTATAGTCTGGATAGAATAGAGGCCTCCGGAGCCTCGGACCCGGGTTCGAATCCCGGCGGGTCCGCTGTCATTTTTATGCAGTGACTTTTTTCAAGAATCGATAGCTATAGGCTAACTCTTGTAGCATTTAAAGGGATCTACATAAAAAATAAGCTTTAATACTTTGACAGCCTAAAAAACAATGGAGGTGTTGGCATTAGGGTTATAACTATGCTTCCACTATTAGCGCTTAGTCTGCTTTGCGCCGTGGGCGCCGCACAGCCCTCAGGATACGAAGACACACAGCCATCAATGACTTATTCGTCCCAGTACCCAATGACGTATTCGGCGAACTATGATTGGCTTTCTCCGGGCTATACCTATTTCCCTTACTATAGTCACTATTACTATTACCCATATAGTTACTACTATCCATACTAC
>CAZPUO010000341.1:0-2526 GCA_964589745.1 uncultured Methanotrichaceae archaeon | reverse complement strand
ACCTTCTCGGCAAAGATCTTCCAGGCGAAGTTGACTTCCTTGTTGTGAGCGGTGTAGCTGGCCAGGTAATAGCGCAACGGGTCTGGATGCAGGCCTTTCTCCAGGTAGTCGTCTTTCACCCAGATGACATAACCCCGAGATTTTGAGAACTTCTTGTCGTCGATCTTCAGCATGCCGCTGGCCACTACCGCGGATGGCAGGGTGTAGTCAGCCCCCTTGAGCATGGCCGGCCAGAAGATGCAGTGATGGTAGACAATGTCCCCGCCGATGAAATGGATGATCCGCGCATCGTCCTTCCAATAATCTCGCCAATCCTTGCCGTTTTGGGCGCACCACTCTTCGGTGAAGGCTACATAGCCAATGGGCGCGTCCACCCAAACGTAAACCACCAGTTCGTTGTGTCCCGGGAACTGAACCCCCCAGCTCATATTCCTGGTAATGCACCAATCCTTCAACTCCTGGCGGACCCATTCATGAGCGTAGTTTCGAGCCGATGCAGTCCCGCCCAAGGTCTCTAGGTATCCGAGCAAGAAATCCTTGAACTCAGAGAGCTTGAAGAAGTAATGAGTCTGCTTTCGATACTCGGCTTTGCCGCCGCATACCTTGCAGACGGCGTTCTTGATCTCGCCTGGCTCCAGATGGCGGCCACAGCCCATGTCGCACTCGTCGCCCCTAGCGGAAGCGCCACAGTAAGGGCATTCGCCCTCTACGTATCGGTCTGGCAGGAAGCGCTCGCACTTTGGACAGTAGGCCAGCTCGATCTCCTTGGGGTAGACGTAGCCCCTCTCCATGAGAGTCTTCACCATCTCCTGCGTCCTATCGTGGCAGGCAGGATCGTCGGTGTCGCCAAAGAAGTCGAAGTGCACGCCCATGTCTTTAAAGACCTCATCGAAATGCTGGTGGTATCTGGCAACCAGCTGCTTGGGCTGCAAACCTTGTGCCTCGGCATTGACCACGATGGGAGTCCCGTGGGCGTCCGAGCCGCAGACGAAAAGCACCTCTCGGCCCATCTTTCGCAAGGCCCGAACGAAGATGTCCGCAGGCACATAGGTTCTGAGGTGGCCTAGGTGGCAGGGCCCGTTGGCGTAGGGCAGGCCGCAGGTTACAAGGATAGGCGATGACAATAAGAACACCGCAGGCGATATGATGTAACAACAGATATAGGTTTCCCAGCCCTTCGATATCCGGTATTTTCTGCCATGCTGTTTAAAATTATTAACAGGATTTAGCGGTGCTTGACGTGAGGCGGAGTTCGTGGATAAAATGTATATAACTGAATGTCAAATGGCATTAATAGTATTAAATTGCCATGTTATGAAAGATGATGAAAATAACGGGAGTGTCAGATGAGATTAATTGTTTTAGCCCTTCTACTGGTGCTGGCCTTTGGCACAGCCCAGGCCTATCCGCTACAGGGCGGTGATCAAAATGGAAGTGTCGTGCTCTTCGGGGCAACGAGGACCCCGCTCGATGCTGAGAATGCCACGCAGGAGATCTTGAAGCTGGATGTGGGCCTCATCGGGATCGAAAATGCCACCTACAAGCTGGTGGACAGCAAAGATAATGTTTACCAACCCGGCCTTTTCAAGAACCTGCAGCCGGATAGGCAGCTGGTTTACTTCCTTATTCCCCAGGATGATCTCTTCAAGCTCATCAATGTGACTCCTGCGGGAGGAAAGCCCTTCAACATCAACTGGTGGGCAACGCCCAAAGCCTCTAATGAGAATGCGATTGTAAGGTACTACGGAATCACGGACTGGCTGATCAACCCTGACGAGCAGGGCATCGTCCTTCAGCTGCGTGTGACCAACAACGGCACAAAAGATCTGTATGTAGCCCCGCAGAACTTCACCCTCCTGGACCAGTGGGGCTGGGTCTACCATCCTACGCTGGGATTCGATGCTGAGGTGGTTTCGCCCAGTAATGCCACTCCTTCCAGAGTAAAGGTGGGCTTCACCGGCATCTCGCTCTTGAGCAGGCCAGCAGCACTGGCCTATGATTATGGAACCGCAAACCAAATCATCATAGATCTGGAGAAAGATCAGGGGCAGCTCTCGAACGCAGTGGTCTACGGCGCCAATGCCACCCAAACCACCACCTCCGCAGCTCCAGCCGCCACGGGAGTCTCCATACCAAGCACAAACCAGAGTCAGGCTGCTTCTTCTCCGGTCGGACGCCAGACCAATCAGACAGCCACCAATGCGAGCTCCAAGATCAGCTCTCTCAAGGAACAGATAGCTGCCAGCAAGGCTCGGCTTGCAGCAAATTCCGGATCTGAAGGCCAGAAATCATCCATAGGCGAAAAGATCAACTCCAGCCTTGATGAGACCCGCCAAAGGCTTGCGGCCACGAGGGCGAGCCTCGGTCAGAGCACAAAGAATAATACACAGAATAACACCCAGAATACCTCCACCTAAATGAATATCAATGAGCTTCTTGCTGTCCTGCTGGGCTTTTTGCCCAGGCCCATTTTTGGTAGGCTCTAACAAGGCGTTATGCCCTTGTGAAGAAAAAGCCGCTATCATA
>CAZPUO010000340.1:0-2530 GCA_964589745.1 uncultured Methanotrichaceae archaeon | reverse complement strand
AAAGCTGCCAAGACTGGAACTATGACAAGCAGCGATACGACAAAGCTGTAAAGGAAAGGGAGACACAGATTCAGGTTGTCCCTCCAGGTGCATAGTCCCTTGCCTATCAGTTCACCAACTTCTTCCATTGCTACCCCTCTAGCCCTTTCCAAATCTGGTCGCCCACGTGATGCAGCGACTTTACAGCCTTTCCTTCTCCTTTCATCTCCAATCCCGGTATCAAGGCCCGGCCAATGGCCAGGGGCTTCTTGTGTCTCTCCTCAACTATGATCACCAGGTCACCGGCAGCTATATTGGGATCGGCTTCTACGATGCCTGGGTTCATAATGTCCGCTCCATTGACGACAAACCGTACAGCTCCTGCATCAACTACCACCAGCCTCTTATTGGGCATGAGTTCTATGGCTCCCAATACCGTGAAGAAAGGCTGTTCCTCCTCAATCATTATCAAAGGATGGCCGTTTACGAAGATGAGATCTATGCCCTCGTCGGTGATGGCCCTCTCTAAAGATGCCTTTCGCAAGCAAGAAGAGTCTTCTAGGAAGGGCTCAATAGCAGCGATCACCTTCTTGGCCTCGCTCCCCTTGAGGTGGTGCCTGGATTTTATCTTCATGGCCTCTAGGTTTCCCGATAGGTTTAAATATGCAACGTGCAAGTCTGGAATCGAAGCCTTTTGCGGTTATCATCGCTGGAGAGAGGTTTAATGGGTCAGAGACCGCTTGATATTCTGAATGAATCACTGAATGGGCCCGTCATAGTCAAGCTCAAGGACGGAAGGGTCTTCAGGGGAGAGCTGCAGGGTTATGATATCCACATGAACCTGGTGCTTGAAAAAACTGAGGAAGTGGCAGAAGGGGCGGTCGCACGCGAGATTGGAACGGTAATCGTGCGAGGAGACAACGTCGTATATATTTCACCCTGAGGTGTTTTAGATGAAAGGTACTCCTTCTATGGGCAGACGCCACAAGAGATCGCATATCAGGTGCAGACGCTGTGGCAGTATCTCGTTCAACTTCAAGAGAAAAGTTTGCGTCAAATGCGGCTTTGGCATTTCTTCGAAGCTCAGAAGTCATAAGTGGATGAGAAAGGCCGACTATTAGAGGTCCCAAAGTTGCACGATGCCTGCGGCGTTATCGGGATATCCTTCAATGAGAACGGCAATAATGTTGCCAAATCCATTTATTACGCGCTCTATGCTCTGCAGCATCGGGGGCAAGAGGCTGCTGGCATCTCTGTCCATGATGGCAAGTCCATTCGCACCCACAGGGGAATGGGTCTTGTCTCGGAGGTCTTCGATGATGCCCAGCTTGCGCTTTTGCGAGGCGCGGTGGGCATAGGTCATGTGAGATATGCCACCACGGGCAGATCATGCATCGAGAACAGCCAACCGTTGCTGGTTAAGTATAAAGATGGGGCCATAGCGGTAGCACATAACGGGAATCTGGTAAACTCCGCTCAGCTCAGAGAGCAATTGGAACAGGCCGGCGACATATTCTATTCCACCTCGGACACCGAGGTGATTGCGCATCTTTTTGTAAAGGAGCTTCTGCGATACGATCTGCAAGAAGCTGTGCGCGCCGTGATGCGCAAAATCGTGGGGTCCTATTCGCTGGTGTTTTTATGGGGTGATACGGTTCTTGGGTTGCGCGACCCTCTGGGCATCAAGCCACTCTGTATAGGCGAAATGGATTCCGGCTACATTATTGCCTCGGAGAGCGTGGCCATAGATACTCTTAACGGACGCCTGGTCCGTGACGTCAAGCCCGGCGAGCTTGTTTCCATCAGGCATGGCGAGATAAAGTCTTATCAGCTCTCCCGCCTTCCCAATTCTTCCCATTGTGTCTTCGAATACATTTACTTTGCCAGGCCGGATAGCATCATGGATGGCCGCCTGATCTACGATGTGCGGGTCAACATCGGCTCAAAGCTGGCAGAGGAGCATCCTGCCGATGCGGATACTATCACACCCATCCCGGACTCGGGCATAACTTTGGCCGTGGGTTACCACCAGCGATCAGGCATAAGTTATCGCGAGTGCCTGATGAAGAACCGCTACATCGGCCGGACCTTCATCATGCCCGACCAGAATATGCGAGAGACGGCCGTACGCCTGAAGATGAACACCATCAGGCCCAATATCGAAGGTCATAAGCTCGTTCTCGTGGATGATTCCATTGTCCGTGGCACGACCAGCCGCAGGATCGTGAACATGGTCAGAAAGGCCGGAGCTGAGGCTGTTCACGTTCGAATAGGCAGCCCGCCCATAATGGCTCCCTGCTACCTTGGCATCGACATGGCCAGCCGCGAAGAGCTGATCGCAGCCTACAAGACCGTAGCCGGAGTGGAAGCGGTCATCGACGCGGATTCCCTGGGATACGTCAGCCACAAGGGCCTGGTGGACGCCATAGGCATTCCTGAGGAGAACCTCTGCATGGGTTGCCTCACCGGAGTTTATCCTGTGGAGATACCGGGCGAGAAATGCATCGCCACACAGACGAAGCTGACGGAATATCTAAGCCAAACTGCTTGA
>CAZPUO010000339.1:0-2540 GCA_964589745.1 uncultured Methanotrichaceae archaeon | reverse complement strand
TTTCTGCTTCCTCTGGACTGCATCGCAGGCTGGATCGCCTATGGCGAGAGCAGGCAGCGAGCATTCAACAGGATCTCCAACACCATTGTTGCCGATTCCAGTGATGTGATCCAGTGTGTTCGCTAACCTGTGATCGCGCTGCGATCTCTTCGCAGATCGAGGACCTGTGGGATTTGATGGGATATGCGACCCGCGTGACAGAATGCCGCTGCGTCCACCGATCGCATTGGCTTTGCCGCCAAATCCTTTAGAGGATCTTCTCCAGCTCATCCCTCTTTACGAGATACACTTCCACCATGTGATGCGGATGATATCGCATTTTCGCCTCGCGAATTCCTTCGACACCAAGGTCGCTCTCTCGGTTGATGTAGGTGTACTGTCTGGCCAGGATCTTTGCGGTCTCGGCATTGACGGCCCTATAGATTCCTTTGCAGTCGGGAAGGCCCTTCTCGAAATGCACCAAAGCCGTGTCTTTATTGAGGCCCTCAAAGATGGAGATAGCTCCTATCTTTTCGTTAGCTCTGATGGCAAGGCCGGATAATTTCAGCTCCGAAAGGTGAGATATGGCGAAAGATACGGCATCCTTTTCGTAGGCAAGCATGGGATCGGAGTCACAGTCTTTCCAATCGCACCAGAGGTCCAGAAAATCCCGTATCTCCTCGATGTTGTCCTCTGTGATCGTCTCGACCAGTGGCGAACAGGTCCGCTGAAACTTGTTCAGCTGGTGCCTGATGGTGAGATACTTTTTTCCGGGCAGCTCTGCCAGATCGGAGGCAAGGTAGACGTAGTCAAAGTATTTCCTCTCCAAATCGAGCTTTAATTGCGGATATAGGTCCGAGATCCAGACCTTATTTTCAGGGTCCAGGATAGCGAGAGGACACTCTTCCTCGCTCTTGGCCGCGAGTTTCAGGAGGTCTGCGAGCAGATCGGGATTGTGCGGCCCGATGGGTGGCCGAAAGCGAGTCATTCCGTCGATGGTGCTGGAGAGGATGATGCAGTCTTCCACATTAGCAAACCTGTAATGGGCATAAGGGTTCCAGCACATCATATTGGCAAAGCTATTATCGCTGTGAACCTGCGGGTAAAGTTCATAGTGCCTGGCAAAGAAATCCCGGTCAGAAAGAGAAACTGGCTTGAAATCCTGAGCTTTTAGCATTTTTTCATCTCCATAGAATACAGCATCGGCATATATCCTTCCATGGGCACAAAACCAAACGAACGATAAAAGCCTTCCGTGCCGGGCCCTGCAATCAGGCCGATCCAGGCGATTTTGCTGGATCGACAGCCCTCTAGCAGCGCAGATAAGATCATTCTGCCAACGCCCAATCCTCTCCATGCCAAAAGCACCACGAAATCCTGAATGTATGCGTCCGCAATCCCGTCAGAAATGACGCGGCCCATCCCCACAGCCCTTTTCGTAGAAATTTCGAACGCGACAGCAAAAAGGTAGCTACCGTTGATCAGCTCACCAATTCTTTCCGGGTCCATGCCCTCCTTCCACCAGCCGCCAGCGCGATAAAGGTCTACTATCGCCTCCTCTTCCCAGGCCTTGACCAGCTCGACCCTGATCTGGTTTATATCCTTCATAGTCTCTTCTTCTCTCCAGCTGCTGGTATGATTTTATCTGCTCGGACCCTTGAAATGACAGCCTGGCAGCAAGAAGACTTCGCCTTGTAACTCAATCTCTGTAACCAATTTCTTGATTGTGCGAGGCATCAATTTCAAATCCACGAATCGGACGGCCATTTCTTTAAATCGCTTCCGAAGGGGCGCAATGATGAGCTAGGCAGACATGAAACCGTATTTTCTTAAACTCTCCCTTTTGGACGTTGGATCTTGAGGTATAGGTATATTCATCAATTGGCCTTTTTCGAGGGCAACGGGACTGACCAGAGCCTTGATGGAACTTCACAGACAAGGGCGCTCCGAGGAGCTTTGTCCTGAACTGCGGACCGGATTTTCACCCAATCCACTTCAAGATCACATTCTCTTCCCGCTTTGGGGCTCTCAGGTCGAGCTGGGCCGGATAACCGAAGATCAAACAGCCCACAAGCCTGCATCCCGCCGGCACACCCAGCTCGTTCATTATTTCGCGCACCTGGCCCAGGACGGCAGCCAGACCTATCCAGCAGCTGCCGATGCCGAGAGATCGCGCCGCCAACATCATGTTCTCTGCCGCCAGAGCGCAGTCGATCTGGGGTGAGAAGGCATCTGGATTGGCAAATATCATTATCAACAGCGGCGCATTGTAGAATATGTTGAAGTCCGGCCGGGCTACCATATTAGCCAGCCTGATGATGTCGGGATTGGATGCGCTCGCATCCTGCTCCGTCCACAGCTCCTTGGCCTTGTTCGACAGCTTGTTCATTAGCTCCCGGTTCTTTATGACCGCAAAGCGCCAAGGCTGTTTGTTAACGGCACTGGGAGCATACGTTCCGGCCTTTATCAGTTCCCGGATCACACGGTCAGGCACTTCCTCTGTCCGATAATTCCGGACAGAGCGGCGGCTGTAGATGGTCTTAAAAACATCATTGACAGGG
>CAZPUO010000338.1:0-2550 GCA_964589745.1 uncultured Methanotrichaceae archaeon | reverse complement strand
TATATCTTTGGGATGGCGAATTCTCACCTTCATCGAACTCTATTAGTATACAATCACGTTTGCCATCTCCTCCTTTCTTCATTATGCTTTCTGCAGCTACGCACATTCTTGGATCAAAACCGATTCCAATTATTATAAGAATATTTCTCATTTTTGCATTAAGGAATTTTTCCCAAAATTTGTTGAAATCATCTCCTCTTGCAAAGAAATAATCCATCCATTCCCATTCAATACCATCTAAATCCATACTAATCGTCACCTTTTTTATATCCTTTCTCTAACCATCCCGATAATACCTTGAGCTTCTTATCTCTCCAGCCTCCGTACTGCAATGGTAATCCAAAATGAGCACAAAGGGCTCTATTCAAATATAATACATACCAAGATTTCCCCTTACATCTCTTATTCGGATCCGCTTCAAGCAATTTATGGGCCAGGCAATCTGATATGATTAGACGAAGCCTACTGTACTCATCCTTACTACGAACGAGCAGTGCTCTATCTTCCATTGATATCGCAATCCCAGTTACTCCAGGTGCATAAGGCGCATTTGGTCTCATAGTTTCTGAAAAAGCAAATCTTCCAATAGACTCAATAAACCTCATTACCTCCCTTCCGTTTTTAACTCTTTGAGGTATTTGAATCCACCAATTCTTTAGGGATTCCTTGATTATCTCTTCTTGCCGTTTAGTTGATAATTTAAATCCGTGATGGGTCAAGTACGCAGAAATTATTTCCTCAAAGAGATTACCCGCAAGCCATAAAAATTGTTCGATATTAGATGAAGAAATGGAGGCCAAACGAGCTGATCCAAAATAATATGGAAATTTAAATTCGTAAGAAAGCATTAGCTCTGCGGCTGACTTAATCCTAGGATGATCCCACTCTGCACGATCGTTAGCATCAAAGTCAAGATCCAGATCTGGCAAAAAATCAGATAGGTCTTTTTGGCCGTTCCGCTCGATCAAAATCTCAAATGATTTATATAAAATTGCTTTCGTCATAGGAGGCGCATTTGAGATCTTGATAGTGCTGAACCATTCTCTTCGCTTTCGCGAGTCTCTAATCTTTTCTTCTATGCGTTTTGAGATTGTTTCAGCGGCCTTAATCGCATTAACCTGATAGGTTCCTTCAAGTTCTTCATTCAAGAGAGCCTTAAATGATTGGATATCCCCTTTTCCGGCAAATTGAGCTCTTTTATCTGCTATACTTAGCACAATTTTCTCAAACCTAGGCCTTGAAGAATCCCATGAATCCTCAATATCCACATGGATCAAGTCTCGCTCAGGCAACGCACCCGGAGAGAGTAATTCCTTTTCATTAAGTGCCTCCAATCGCTCTGATATCCAAATACCTATCGGCGGCCTTTGATCGATTATTGAAAGTAGTGCAGTCCTTTGTGTACTCGTGAGCTTATGACAGTCATCTAGCATGACGAGAACATGCGGCATTATGGGTTTATTATCATAAAATACATAATTAGGATTTAAAATAAAAGGACTTATTAAACCTTCTTTATCGCCCAATGGCTGAGGCTCAGATTGATCAAAGCTATCGATGGCTTTGCACACGTTTTTTTCTATATTGCTCGCCCATTTGTAGATATCTTTTCCATTGGGTTTATAAGGGAGACCGTCAGGTAAATCGAAGTTATGCGGTATATCTAATGAAATCCTATTGATATCTTCAGGATATTCGAGTTTCTTCAGCGAGAGAATACCACGAAGGGCTGCTAGCATTATTCTCGAATCAAGCAATGAGTAGAAGAGTCGTTTCCTGTTGAAAACATCAAGGTCCAAATCGTCTAATAAATCATAACCTTTGCTGCATGATAGCATTATTCCTAATACTCTTGGTCCATCTTTATCTATCGCATTTATACTTTCCATTTTTTGATATAATTCAACAAAATCCGGATTTCCATTCTTGTAATCATAAAGTGTTGATAAAGCTCCGGGTGTGAAAAGACGGAGAAGCGACGTTTTCCCGCCCCCTGGAGAACTTCGAATTATCAGAATCCTATTCCATAGATCCTCCTTAGGTAGTAAGCTTAATGTATCAGGGGCAAATAAGCGGAGAAAAACCGAATCAGATCCTATTTGCTCGGATGTTTGCATCTTAAAAGGATTTCTTGGCTCTTTCATAATCTATCCCTAATGTCTAGAAATCCGTGGGAATAGCCCACGCACTTTCAAATGTTCTTCTGACCACAACAAAGCGACGGAATTATTTGGTGTATTATGATGCAATACTAATGGCAATGATGATTTAGAAAAACCAAATTTTACATCGCCTTTACCGCCAACATTCGTAGAGGTGGTCTCTAATTTAGGATCATAATATTTGTCTATTAATTTTATAAATTCCGAATCTTTTTGGTCAACTTTTATATCTTTTCCTAAATATTGAATGCATTTTAGCTTGCATTTATATCCAGCTCTCCCGAATAGCTCATCAATGAGAGACGTCAAATTCACTATCGACTCCTCCGTTGCTATATATATAATTACATAAATTGTCAAGTTATTATCTATGATCTCTGATAAAGGC
>CAZPUO010000337.1:0-2556 GCA_964589745.1 uncultured Methanotrichaceae archaeon | reverse complement strand
ATATATCAGTTCGGACATAAAAAAAATCTCTTCGTAGTAACATCAGACTATGCCCAGCAGAAGATTGCCTCTGGTAAGGGAGTTTATAGGAAATCCGCTAGGGAGATCTCACTTGAGATAGACTCAATGCGCTCCAGAGTTAGATCTGTGCTCGATAGCTCAAAGAGTAGTAAGGATTTCTCAATTTCACAGAGGCTTTCGGGAGACGTAATCACCAAGCTAGAAAAGATTAGAAGAAGTAAGAGTTAATTTCCTTAAACCGAACTTCTACAGTTTCAACCCATAGACAACTACAAAACCCATATTTACCAGGTTAAATCTCTGTCGGTAACGTCATTTTCTCCCAAAATGTAGTGCCACGCATTAACTCATAAATTAGTATTATTGCCTTGACAAATGGCATTATACTGCTATTATTGTGATGTCTTAAGCTGGAGGAAGCATTGTTCGTTAGAGTCAAGCCCTCAGGAGCGCGTAAGTACCTACAGATAGTGGAAAACCATAGAGAGGGGAAGCGCATCGTGCAACGCGTGATCGCCACACTTGGTAGGCTGGATGAGATGGTGGCAAGAGGACAGGTGGATGTGCTCCTGCGCTCCCTGGCTCGCTTTGCAGATAAGGTTCGCCTCATGGAGGAGAGGACTAAGGGGCTATTGGCCCGCTCCGCTGTTAAGATCGGACCAGATCTTGCCTTCGGATCTCTATGGAGAAAGCTTCACTTGGAAGACATCTTTAATCAACTTCTGCTCAAGCGACGATTCGAGTTTCCACTGGAGCGGGCCGTCTTTGCAAGTGTTTGTCACCGCATCTTTGCATCTGGAAGTGATAGATCAGCTAAAGCCTGGCTGCGTGATGTGCGCATTATGGGAGTCGAGAACCTGGATTTGCACCACCTCTATCGGGCCATGCGATTCTTGGGAGAAAATAAGGACAGGATTGAGGAGGATCTCTTTTCCCGCACAAAAGACCTCTTCACCAAGACATCTTTGGCCTTCTTTGATACCACCACCCTCTACTTTGAGGGATGCGGTGGGGAGAACCTTGGGCGCTATGGCCATTCCAAAGATCACAGGTCCGATCTCAAGCAGATGGTGGTGGGAGCTGTGCTATCAGGGGATGGAAGACCGCTCTCCTGCCAAATGTGGCCGGGCAATCAGGCCGATGCAAGATCTCTTTTGTCGGTGGTTGATTCCACCAGAAAGCGCTTTGACATTGAGCAGATCTGCTGGGTGGCTGATCGTGGCATGGCTACTAAGAGCCTCATGGAGGAGCTGGAGGCCCGTTCCCTCACCTACATCTTTGGGGCCCGCCTGCGCAGGGTATCCGAGATCAAAGAAGAAGTGCTCTCCCACCCTGGCCCCTACCAGAAGGTAGCTTCTAATCTGCAAGTCAAGGAGGTCAAGCTAGGAGAGAGACGTTACGTCATCTGCCATAATCCAGAGCAGTCGCTAAAAGATGCTGCTGATAGAGAGTCCGTATTGTCCTCCCTAAGGGATACCCTCAAGGCAGGTCCTGGGGCTCTTGTGGGAAATCAGGGATATCGGCGTTATCTAAAGATAGAGAGGGGCTCTTTTACAATCGACCAGGTCAAGGTGGCTGAAGATGAGCGCTATGACGGCAAATTTGTTTTGCGCACTAACAGCAGCCTACCTGCTTCTGAAATAGCTATTCACTACAAAGAACTGCTCTTAGTTGAGCAGTTTTTTCGCTCTGCTAAATCCTTGCTTGATACAAGGCCCATCTTTCACAAGTTTGATTCCACCATAGCTGGACACGTCTTTGTCAGTTTTCTGGCTCTGGTGTTAGTCCATGAGCTCAAATATCGCCTCAAGGCCAAGGGGTTTGATCTAGAATGGTCTGATATCCTGCGAGATTTAGAGGCCCTCTGTGAGGTGGAGGTATCTGATGGTGATCAGACCTACCTGCTGCGCACGGAGCTATGTGGGGTATGTGGCAAGGTGCTCCAGGCTGCAGGAGCAGCTATTCCACCAACGGTCAGAATCCCATCCGTAGTGCCACGACCTTAATGCCTTCTATAAATTACCTGATCAAGGGCTATTTTTCATAATTAAACTGTAGAAGTTGGGTTTGAAGAAACAGTTACTGTTTTCAAATTAAGTCCCCTGCTGGTCGCCTTGTTTTACAAGTCGAATTCTGTTCTTTATAGATCATTCTCTTTACCAATTAACATAATTTTTGGATTTTTTAATAGTTCTGTGATAAATCCACTTCCAATATCCTTTTTTCGCTCGTATTCTTCCGTTGAATAAATTGTCAGGTTGATTTCTCTTCTTAATTTTTTTTCTAACTCCGCGGCCTTTTCGAATAATTTTGATGCATCAGGGTTTCCAATTATCATAATATCAATGTCGCTTGTGATACTTTCTTTTTTAGTTGCGAAGGAACCATAAATGAAAGCCACATTTATGTTTTTAATAGAAGAAAGGACATTTATTAGGCTACCTACTACTCCAACTGTTTTGTCAACAATATTTCTTAAATCTTCATATAACGGATGTTCAGAATTAAGTGAATAATAAAGCAGGTTTCCAACCT
>CAZPUO010000336.1:0-2566 GCA_964589745.1 uncultured Methanotrichaceae archaeon | reverse complement strand
GCAAAAGGGCAGCTACTGGTCTTCAAGCACGCCATCGCCACAATCGAGGAAACAACCAAATAGCTTGCCGATACATATCAAGGGTGACATGAAGCTGAAAGTCAAGATTACCGGCCCCAAAGTCCATGATGTAGGCTACCGTGTATTCCTGCTCAAAAATGCCATGAACCTTGCCCTTCCCGGATTGTCTACCTACAACTGGGAAGAGAAAGGCCAGCAAGAGGTTATCGCCCTGGTGGAAGGAGATGAGGCCAGAATCGCGCCCTTCTTACAGGCTATTGAGAAGAATAAGCCGGAGCTGGCCGAAGTCTCAAAGGTGACCTCTGAGCCCTACGACGGCGATGTTGGGCGAACCATAGAGATGGCCATGCTATGTTCATTTGTTCAACTGGATAAAGCTATACCGCTACTTCTGAAGATCCAAGAGAATACCGCCGTGATCCCTCAAATAAGTGAGGACATCAAGGCAGTGCGGAAGAATACCGACACTATCCCCCAGGTATTGGAAGAGATCAAGGGCCTGAGGGAGGACGTCCAACCAGGATATGGGATGCATTTCAGACAGGTACAATCCGATGTTCGAGCGATAAAAGAACGTTTAGGCATGCAATGAGTTCTATTTTCATTGACTTAATATAATTAATTTTGTAGTGCCCTATAATCAACGATCTCCTAGCAGGATGAGACATAAGGACTAGCTATACATCGCTTGATTAGATAAGGCTGGCGTGGCAAGCTGAGGCTTGAACTGGTTAAGCACTTATAGAGAGAAAGCACATAAAAAAAACCCGAATGTACCAAGAAGACTGGATCTATATACTGGGTGTTTTCTTCCTATACTTCATGATGATTATATGCTATCGGTTCATTTATGGGCCAGATCCTACGCTGCCATGAAGAACTTTAAAAAATATCAATGTGATACTCGGACCCTTTAGTACGCATAAGCTCAGTCTGCCAGGAGGCAGTAAATGACCCTAAAAATAGACAAAGATAGCATTGAAATCGTCTTTCGTCAACTCGCCGCGTTTATCTTGCTATTAATCGTATGGACGATAATTGGCACGATCATATACAAAACAACTGGTATCTGCCTGTTTTGTGATAAGTGAGATGAAGACATCACCCATCAACCCAGAACTCTCTTGGCCATAGCCTATCCTCAATGTCGTTAGCTCCATCGCCTATGGTCCCTTCAAACCGGCTCTGGATCATCTCATCAACCTCCGAGAGCCTGACCCCAAAGACCTCAGCCAGGATCTCCCTAGCGGCTTCCAGCTCCATAGCCTTCTGACTCATTGCCTTCTTCTGTGGCCTGACTAGCTGTCTAAGGACTCCTGCCATGATAATCTTATTCTACGTGCAAGCTTAAGTAATTTGGCCGGAAAACAATATCAATAGACTATTTTTCCATAAAGAGAAAGCTTGAATAACATACAAAGAGACGAATGAGACCATGAGACGAACCAAAGCCTTCTTTGTGCTGTCCATGCTGCTACTGGTTGCCCTGGCCTCAAGCGTGCAAGATGTGGCAGTTGGGAGAGTCTCTAAGGTTTTAACTCATGAATCTGAATGCAGCAGATTTATCTTTAGTATGTGCATCCTAGGCTTGTGAAATTGATCTATACCGCACTTATTGTCCTTCTGGCATTGATGACATCCGCTCAATGTCAGCAGACAGCAGATGATTGGTTCAACAAAGGCGAATTGCTTCTCAATTTAGGCGAATATAACGAGGCTGTTGATGCCTACAACAAGGCCATTGAGCTAAATCAGTCAAATGCAACTGTATGGAAACAAAAGGGCAATGCTCTCCTTAATTTGACCAAATATCAAGAATCACTAGAGTGCAACAATAAAGCCATCAAGCTTGATCCAAAATATGCCTTTGCCTGGAACAACAAAGGCGTTGCTCTCTTTTATTTGGGTGAATATGACAATGCAATCAAGGCATGGGATGAGTCCATAAGGCTCGATTCCAACAATAGTGATGCATGGGAGAACAAAGGCCATGCCCTTGACCGCCAAGGCAAATATGAAGAAGCAGCGAAAGCATTTGGAGAAGCCAATAGGCTAGACCCCAAGAAATACGATACATGGAATGCAACAAAATACAAGCTCGATCATTCTCCAGACTAGATGGAGATCAAATCCTCTGAGCAAGGTCGCGGTCTAATTTGCTACATCATCCTGCACAACAAAGCTGGAATGATGATCAGATCAAGCGGAAATCTGAGAATTGAAGTTTATGAAGATGATTCTGGCACCAAGTTATGGTCTAAACCATATTCAGTAGATGCAACAGATTTCATTGATACTACAGCCGGATTAGGTCTATTTGCACATGATGTAACTATTTGGCATACAGATAGAATTCCCTATGAGACAATTAGATCGGATTTAGGAGATTTATCATTAGAGGAGACAGTAAGTCTGGAGATACGAGCTTATTTCGAGACTAGCGACGGAAGAGCCTTAAAAGACAAGACCTCAGAGTATATCGACTAAGTCAAGCCCGCTCAAACACAGTCAATTAAGAGGTGAATGGTGATGGGCATCTTTGAAG
>CAZPUO010000335.1:0-2570 GCA_964589745.1 uncultured Methanotrichaceae archaeon | reverse complement strand
GTCCGGGATGTCCTGAGGGATCTGTCCAACGCCAAGAATATCCTGGTCATAAACGATGAGGCTCATCATGCCTGGAGGATCCCGGCAGAATCCAAGATAAGAGGCCTGAAAAAGGAAGACATCGATGAGGCCACAAAATGGGTAGGAGGTCTCGACAGAATCCACAGCGTCCGAGGTATCTTGGGATGCTATGATTTCACGGCCACGCCCTTTGCTCCCTCAGGCAAGACGGCCAGCGAAGAAGCTCTCTTTCCCTGGATCGTCAGCGACTTCGGCCTTAGCGATGCCATCGAATCCGGCCTGGTGAAGACCCCCAGGGTGGTCATAAGAGACGATGGTATTCCTGATGCCAAGACCTACAAATCAAAGCTCTATCATATCTACAAGTGGGTTAAGGAGGACCTGAACAGAAAGGCCCAGCCCCATGAGACACTTCCTGATCTGATCATCAACGGGTACTATCTCCTGGGCAAAGACTGGCTGGAGACAGCTCAGCGTTGGGAGTCGGAAGGCTTTCCCACGCCTCCGGTCATGATCACCGTGGCCAATAGGACGGAGACGGCTGCCAGGATCAAATACGCCTTCGACCACAAGAGGATAGATATCGAGGAACTCTGCGATCCAGGCCGGACCATCCACATAGACTCCAAGATCCTGGAGAAGGCTGAGGCCCAGGAGGAGGCCATGCAGTTCAAGGAGGCCTCTGAGGGCGAGGAAGGCAAGGAACTCTCCAAGAAGGACTCAGCCGAGTACCTGCGGGAGATCGTCAATACCATCGGAGTCGAGAAAAAGCCGGGTGAAGGCTTCCAGAACGTCATATCCGTGGGCATGCTCACCGAAGGCTGGGATGTCAAGACTGTGACTCACATCATGGGCCTGAGGGCCTTCTCCAGCCAGCTCCTATGTGAGCAGGTTGTAGGCCGGGGTCTCAGGCGCACCGATTACGATATAGATGAAGAGACCGGGCTCTTGACGCCGGATTACGTCAACATCTTCGGCGTGCCTTTCACATTTATGCCCCATGAAACAACTGACGAGCGCAAGACACGGGCTCAGGCAGCCAAGTTCATAATTGAGCCCAGACCTGAGAAGCAGCAATATGAGCTGCAATGGCCGAAGATAGCCCGCATAGAATACGAGATGAAGCCTACCCTCAGCCTAGATATGAGAAAGGTCAGGCCATTGGAGTTGATCCTCCGGGAGACCATCACCAGAGCAGATATGGCCAAGATCCTGGGCGGCAACGTCGATACCTCGGACACTACGCCCATAGATCTCACCACCAATGCCGATCAGTTCCGTATGCAGAAGATCCTATTTAACACGGCCATCGAAGTTTTCGACCGCATGAAGCCTAAGTGGCCGGGCAGTAAAGAGCAACTGCTCTCTCAGATAATCACCATCATCGAGGAATTCCTGGAGTCGGAGAAGATCCGCATAATACCCGAGGTAGGCTATGATGATGTGCGGAGGCTCATTACACTGGTCTTGAACATGAGCAAGATAGTTGAGCACATTTGGAACGCCATCGAGCCCAATAATGCCGAGTCCACTAAGCTGGTCTTCGAGGACGATCAAAGGCCCATAGGTTGCACAGGTGATATGATCCCATGGTATACAGGGAAGCCTCGTGTAGAGGCCAAGAAATGCCACATCAACTTCTGTGTTTGTGATAGAAGTAGCTGGGAAGCTTCGGCTGCTTTTGAGCTTGACAGAAATCCAAAGGTAGCCTCCTGGGTCAAGAACGATCACCTGGGGTTTGGGATACATTACATCTTCCAGGGTGAGCGCCACAGGTACCGGCCAGATTTCATAATCCGTTTGACCAATGAGATTCACCTGGTGCTGGAGATCAAAGGCCAGGATACTCAGAAAGACAGGGTCAAACGCGGGTTCTTGGAGGACTGGGTGAAAGCCGTGAATTATGATGGGCGGTTTGGAAAGTGGACGTGTGATGTGTCCTTTGATCCGGCGGATATACCTGGAGCGATAGGGAAGGCTTACAACTACAAGAGCTGATGCAGAGAGCTGGGCGCGCCAGTGCCGCCAAGTCTCTCTCACCCGGCAGCCACAAACATCGCTCACAGGAAATAGTTTTGGGTGATAGGTGGCTTGTAATTTGAACTGTAATTCTGTAATTACCAAAGCCCTTTTCCAGATTCTTCCAGGAATTTCCAGGTTGCAAGGTTAGCTGGTAGGTTGATATGCCATTTTGGCAGGTTCGAAAGGTTAATCCTGCATTTCGAAAGGTTCGAAAGGCTAACCAGGATCAGGAGACCGGCAAGGGCATTGTAACAATTTGTTACACCGTTGCAAGAATGATGCAAAAATTGGTTAGGATCAGTGAAATGCCGTTATTGTAATTATCCTAAATGCGAATCGCTATCATGGGGCAAGTAAACCACGGCAAAATGATTATGCAGAAAAAAGAAAGGATCCGGAAAATATCTATCATTTCGCACCCTTCTTGCAGTTTGTGCTCCTTGCCGCTACCTCGATCTCGCAGAAGTCCTGGAGCGCGCCGCAGCGCGCACGTAGTTGATTTAAAAGCGCTTTTCAGCTTTTAAATC
>CAZPUO010000334.1:0-2584 GCA_964589745.1 uncultured Methanotrichaceae archaeon | reverse complement strand
CTCCTCCCATGTATCGGTTGAGGGTAGGCAGGCACAGGCTGGAATACTTCGTTTATGAAAACGACAGGACAATAACCGTCACGAATGCTTTTCTGAGATCTGGGAACTCGGATTACCGATGAGAGTATATATCAATACAACATAAATAAGGTAGGTGGTAATGAAAATGAATGCCGTCGAATCAAGAGAGAGTCAAGAGGAAATGGATTATAGCGAGGCGGCCCACGTAGACGAAGAATATGAATATCTGCTTAAAAACAAGGATCAAGGCATTACCTTTGAAGAGTATTGCCGTAGGCGTGGAATCAAGCTTTAGGCCTTCATCATATTTTCTATAACCAGTTCCCGATGACGACGCTCATGCCTGGCATAGGTAAATCCGTCATCTCTACTCATAATATTTGAAGATCGACTTATCGACGAACATCCACGACCTCGACCACTAGCGCCGCCAAGTCGCATCCCTTTCGCCCCACACACGAGCGGGCCTGCGGGCCCGCGGGCGCGACCGCAGGCGATCCCCGCTCGACCGGAATGCAGACGACCCGTGCCCACGGCCAGCTTCCTGACGGGCATCATTCATTGGCGCTGCCAAGTCACAACATGACGATCGGGCGAATTGTGAGGAAGTCACTGCAATAGCGCAAGCTATATTTCATTACCCAAAGTTTATGTTAGTTATGAAAACTTTGAGCTATCGAATTATCCTGCGGAAGGAACCTGAAGGCGGTTATACCGTGTTGGTCCCTGCTCTTCCCGGATGCGTTACTTACGGGAAGACCGTGGAAGAGGCCATTGAGATGGCCAAGGACGCAATTAGGGGCTATATCGAGAGCCTCATCGAAGATGGCGAGGAGATCCCCTTGGAAGAGGAGGTTATTGAGTGCACGCTAACTGTGGAGGCGCATGCCTAAGCTGCCTTCTCTTTCTCCTCGAAAAGTCATAACGATTCTTGAAAAGAAAGGTTTCATATTGAAGAGAGTTACAGGAAGCCATTACATCTTTGCCCATCCGGAAACGAAAAGAAGAGTGACAGTTCCTTGCCATAGCGGCCACGACGTAGCCAGAGGGACTCTTCTCCAGATTCTCGAAGACGCCGGAATAAGCAGAGACGAGCTACGAGATCTGCTCTGACCACTAAAAAATTTTCATTGGGTCCTCCAATTTCCCAAATGCCTCATGATCAGAATTCGCTGCCGCGAGAGCGACACACCTCAATTGCCGACTCATAGCTGGCAGCCGTCGTCCACACCGCCAACCTGCATCCCTCCCGCCTCCATCGCCGTCAATCCGCATCCCTGCCGCCCCCCCTCACGAGCGGGTGCGCAAGCGCGGACGCGGGCGATCCCCGCTCGACCGGAACGCAGGCGACGAGGCGAGCCCAGCCACCCAAAAGCTTTTTCGCTTGGCGCATCCACTCTGAGTTGGAAGGGATGATGTTAGGAGCCGTGGCAGCTCAGGCGATGATGCCGACAGCCATAAAAGTGAGGCCTGCAATTGCCCTCCTGGAGTTTAGGCCATGCCCTACACTGCGATCTTCCTGCCAAAGGCTGAAAAATATCTGGTCAAGCTGGACAAGGATACCTACGAGCAGATAGAAGAGCATGCAGAAGAGCTAAAGAAGAATCCATTTAAGCGCCGTCCTCTTGCAGATATCAAGAAGCTTGGCGGCTTCAAATCACCATCAATGTATCGGATGAGGATCGGACGGCAAAGGCTGGAGTACTTCGTTGATGAAACCGAGAAAATAATTTACATCACCAAAGCCTTTCCTCGATCTGGTGATTCAGATTACCGATGAAGGTATATATTAAAAACAACCTAATCAAGCTAGGTGATCATAAGATGGCAGCCGTCACAAAAGAAGAGAAGACAGATTATAGTGAGGCGTCATACGTTGATTCTCAATATGAGTATTTACAGGAGCACAAGTCTGAGTGGATCACGCTAGAGGAGTTGCGACGCAGGCGTGCTGCTAACCAACGCTGAACCAGGCTCTATTTTCATAACGTCAAGAGAATTGATTTCTGTAATGCCTTATAGCCAATGGTCCTCCTCTTTAGGGAGGGGTCCTCCTCTTTAGGGAGGGGGGACCCCGGCCACAGATGGCTTGAAGGCCTGGGACGACGTGCCTTGGAGATGCAGCCTTCATCCATGCTGCCAATCCACATCCCTATCGTCGCCGTCTCCCGCATCCCTGCCGCACCCACCCACGAGCGGGCCCGCGGGCGCGACCGCAGGCGATCCCACTCGACCGGAGTGGTGCAGCCAACAAAGGCGAAATGGGCCCCCTGGCAAGTGTGCCCTCGTCCCGCATTACCAATCAAGATCCCTACCACTCCCTCACGGTCAGCTACACTCGACTTGAGAGTAGGAGCCTGGAGCCTTTCTGACAAGTACACTGGTTCCGAAAAATTGCAGGGACGAACAATCTTTATATGCTTCAATGTCTATTTAATAAGCATAGAGTGCTTAGACATGAACATTAATCTTGGTGCCCCCTACGAGATAGCCATAAAGAGGATCATAGAGAAAGGCTATGCGGGAAGTCAGACGGAGGTCATACGCCAGGCTATTCTGGCCT
>CAZPUO010000333.1:0-2594 GCA_964589745.1 uncultured Methanotrichaceae archaeon | reverse complement strand
GTAATTAGTCATATATATTAAATACATATACTTTATGGAGGTGAAATACATGCTATTTGTGCTATGGTTCAAGTGGGAGCCGGAGAATACAGCAGAAGTCGAAAGAATTTGGCGAGAATTCAAGTTTCCTAAAGAAGTGAAGGTAATAGGGAGATACCTACTGATAGGCAGGCACATATCTGTGGCCATATTTGAAGCTCCAAGCGAAGAAGCGATCCTGAAGATAACCTATCCATTTAGATTAGTAGGGATACCTCATGTAAATCCCGCATTGCCTTTAGAAGAATCATTGAAAATGATGGAGAAGATTTAAGGTTGCATAGTGATTCCTCTAATTTTTGTGGAAATGACCTCCCAATTTTTATTATCAAGCTATTCTCTCACCCGATGCCCCTTTGAATTCATGACATCCCGACTTGCAGTTTTCTATCCGCATTAACCACAACTATATCGCTGAAAGTCTTAAGTACCTTTGTGTTCAATATTGTATCAATTAAAACATAGGAGTTGATACAATGAGTGATTATGAAGATACCTTGAAGGATATTGAGATGACCCTAGGCATTGTTCCTGGTTTCATGAAGGCTTTGCCAAATGACGTCCTAGTCCACGATTGGGCGCTTTGGAAGAAGTACTCGCTTGGACAAACCAAGATCCCAGCCAAATATAGAGAATTGGGAGGATTATCAGTCGCCGCCAACATAAAGTGCCCCTATTGTCAGCTCATGCATACAGCGCTGGCCAAATTTCATGGAGCTACTGATGAGGAACTGGCCGAAGTATGCTATCTTGCAAGCTTGACGGCAAGATGGAGTGCAATGATCCATGCCCAGAACTATGATTGGAAGATCTTTGAAAAAGAAGCGCAACAAATAGGGGTGCATCTGCAAAAAACTGCCAAGAAGTGAGAAAGCAAGTCCTGCTTCGGGACTAGCACAGCGGCTGAAGAAGATGACGGATGTTACAGAAAGAGGATAGCCAGATTAAATAACATAATGTTAATAGAATACAAAATTCAAAGGAGGTTAGTATATGAGCAAAGCTGAGTGCAATCTGTCGTTAGATGAACTTTTGAAGTTCGAAGGCGTAAGGGAAGCTGGGATATTCAGCCCCGATGGAAAGCTTGTAGAGTATAAGTCCAAGGCCGAAATGCCAAAAGAGATGGCCCAGATGACCGCCAAGTTCTGCGGAGCTGTGAACATGATGTTCGATGCCCTGGCTAGTGCCTATACCGATCTCTACAAAATGAACTGGATACCCCAGCATAACTGGATGTATAGCGGAGGCGACTGGACCGTTATAATCTCTGGCAATAGGGGTGTGTTCATCGAAAGCTCCAAAACAGATCTAGAAAAGCTCCTTAAGGCGTTAGGCGTGTGCTAGTGCCAGGCAAGGGGCAACTTTCACTTCTCCATCTTTTTCTTGCGCAGGTTTACTCTTGGCCTTCATCCCCAGGCGGCGAAAGGCGGGCACGGAGACACCCCTCTTCTGACTTCTGTTTTTTTCACTTCGTGTCTGCTCGCCCATGCCTAAAGACCGAAGACAGTCCGGGGGCTGAGGGAGACCTCGCCTCCATCGGAGTCTGCGATAACTTGCCCTCCTCTTCCCCTCCCGCAAAGAAGGTGAAGAAAGGCCGGCGAAGGAAGCTGATTGAGCCTCGCGCCTCTATTTCATCCACTGGTTCTTAGGAGAAATTTAATATTCTCCTGCCATGAATATCCACTATGACACTCGCGGAGAAAATCCTGAAGGTCATCGGGGGCCCTCACCCGGCGGCTATCGCGACCATCGACGAGGGGATGCCAGCAGTTCGGTTCATGGTGCTCACTGGCTTCGACGACATGACTCTCGTCGGGGCGACGGGTAGACCCACCCGGAAGGTAGCGCAGCTCCTGAAGAATCCAAATGCTTCCATCGCCATCTGGTCGGGGAAGGAGTTCACAGATCCCTATGTCGTGGTAAGGGCAAAGGGGAAGGTCCACGAGGACCTGGCGACGAAGAAGAAGTACTGGAACTCGATGTACGAGCAGTATTTCCAGAAGGTCGATAATCCGAATTACGTAGTCCTCGTCGTCACCGCCGAGGAGATCGAGTACACTGACCCGAAGACCATGCTCATGGAGACCTGGAAGAGGTGAACAATAGGAATTATTTTATTTGGTATCTGCTCGGGCGCGTCTCCAGCTCCTCGCGCCTACGGTTACGGCAAGCCTTTGTGCTGTGGGCCTCCGCCTATCCCACCAGGGCCATCTCATGAGAAGGCCTCCCAGGTGGTCTGGCCTGCCAGCTCCGCCGGGATGCTTCTCCCCAGCCCGAGCTCTCCCTGCATATCATAGAAGCAGAAGACTCTGTCGGCATATTCAGCCATGGCTTCCAGGTGCCGGTCCAGTGCGGGGGCGTACAGGAGGATGCCCCCGAAGAGGCCTGCTTCAGGGCCTCAGCAACGCGGCCCGACATATCCCTTGCCCTTTCGTAGAGCTGGGGATTGTGCTCCACTATCAGGAACTGGTGGTGGTTCTCCTCTAGGATCGTCCTCAGCTGGACTGAAGTGAAGCCCCTCCTCACTATCAGGTCCATGGAGCTGCGGTCCAGGC
>CAZPUO010000332.1:0-2628 GCA_964589745.1 uncultured Methanotrichaceae archaeon | reverse complement strand
CCAGGTCGACCAGATGCACTCTGGACATCTTGCCCAGCATTATGAACTTGGTGGGATTGTACTCCAACACCAAGGTAGCGTTGCCGGGCACAAGCTTGCTTTGTTCGGTATCCTGGCCAAGCTCCTGGCCATCATCGTCCACGATGGAGCCGCTGAGCTGATAGCTGCCGGTTTTGATTACGGAAAGATTGACACCTATGCCGATCTTATTGATGGTCGTGCGGTTCACAAAGTCTCCTGTCAGATAGGCTGCTGGGGGTTGGAACTGCTTGGGATCTCGCTCAATGGTTATGTTTTTCCCATACCTGTCAATGAAATTTCCGGCTTCGTCGTAGAGGATCAAATTCTGTATCTGCAATGGTCCGCATTTGCCGCTGCTCCAGATATCGCTGCCATTCACGCTGACATTGATGTTTCCGCTTGCTTTTAGCCTGACCAGGCTGCTGAAAAGATCAATCATGTTTCCGCGGCAGTCGGCCAGCACTCCTTCCAGTTTGTAATCTCCTGGCAGAGATAAGTTAACCCCAAATCCCAGGTCGAGGTTATCAAAGTAGCCATCGTGATCGCTGTCCCTGACATCCTCAAAGGTTAGTCCCTCCAGGGAGGTACCAGCCACAGCCACGCTCACGGGAATCTGAATGGTCTGGTTGTCTGAAGAGATCTTTATGAACCCATCAAGCCTAGGCAGAGATGTGTTTCTGGGAATGGTAAGGTTGGCCTCAACGGTTCCTTCAGACCCGCTCTCAATTTGCCCTGGTCCTCTGGTCTTGATCCATGTCCATTGATTCTCATCATACTCCTTTAGCGCGATTCGGAAGGGCTGATCTGCAGTCGGGACACTATATCCGTAGACCCTGACTCTCCATGGTCCAATTTCGGGATTGGATATCTCCAGGGGCCCAAGATTACTCGTCCCGAGGTCATAGTCCACGGGATCGCCCTGGGGGTTCTCGAAGACAAACATTATCTGGCTCTGGCTGCTATTGCCTTCTGTGCTCAGCCTGGCAGAGAGCCTCCTGGTCTTTTCCGTAACATTGACGGTATAATTCCAGTACCCTTTATGGCCGACGCTACCCGCCAGATCTTCAGAGGTCGCGTTCTCGATTACGCCGGCATAGCTCAGGTTCTTCAGTGTGGGCCCCCCATTCTTCACCACAAAACTGACATTGGAACTCATGCCCGGGTACACCGACTCCAAACTCCACCTTTTGGGAGATGTCTCGATTTGGGCGCGCTCCACATCAAGGGTGTAGTTGACTGGCACTGATGAATTCTCGCTATGGACGGCCAGCAGCCATCGACCTGTGGATGGGTTGTCTATATTCGTCCTCTCGGCCAGGGTGCTTTGAACGCCAGCATAATACTCGCTGGTGGGGGAGAGCAGGAAGAGACCAAGATTGGAATCCTGCCTCCAATCCAAAGAAGCCTTAAGTTCGGTTGTTCCTATTGGAATGTCCAGATAATAGTAGTTCCATTCGTTTCCACTTAGGGTACCTACCCTGCTACCAAGTCCATTGGAGATATTGAACGGCCCTGCCACGGTCACTCCGACGGGGATGCTGAGGATCGCCTCGCCGCTGGCTGCGAAGTTTATCGATCCATTATAAATTCCAGGAGCTGTGTCTTTAGGCACAGTCATTGAAGCGGCAAAGACCTCCTGATCGTTGGCTTCGATCTGCTGAGGTAGAGCCTGCAGGCTGACCCAGTCTGAGACGGCTCCAGAGACTGAAACCTTCAAGTTCTTTCTCTCTTGATTGCTGAAGAAGACGAAACGCGTGTTCCAATCTTTATCGCCGGGGGCTAAGGTGTAGAGCTTCTTTTGGGGCCTGTCTGCGCCAGTGTCCAGGCCCACATAAACCCCTTCGCCTGCGGGCAGATAGGCCCAGCGACCCGCGATCCACCGGTCGGGAATCGCGCCGCAGATTCCATTGCTCTGGATCTGGTAGGAGCCAAGGGCATCCAAGAGCCCGGCTCCTTGGTAGTACTCCTCGTACTCATCGCCAAGAGTGTTGTTCAGCTTCTGAGCACCTCTGGTCATGGCTGCCTTGACTCCCGCAGGCGTTAGATTGGCATTTTCCTGGAGCAGCAGGGCTGCTAGTCCTGCTGCTACTGGTGTGGAGAGACTGGTGCCTGACTCTCGCGCATAATAGACATCAATGTAAGAAGGCCTCTTCAAGCCGGGAGGCGCCGCGGATACGACATCCACACCTGGAGCGACGACATCGGGCTTTATCCTATCATCTCTGGTCGGACCCGAGCCCGAGAAGCTGGCCACACGGCCGCTGCCATCGGACGCTCCCAGGGTTATGACCTTTACACCGTCTCCCGGAGAATCGATCAGGCCAGGAGGAAGAGCCAAGACAACGGGAACAAGGAGCAGCAATAAATCCTTGTTCTTTCCATTGCTGACCTGGGATAGATCAACGTCAGCCTTGCTGCCGCCGACCTGTCTGGCGGATGCACCTGTCACCTGGCCCTCAGCCTCGGTGCTGTTGCGGTTACCTGCCGCCACACAGACAACCACACCGGCATCGGCAGCGTTATCTGCGGCCATGGTTATGGGCGGATTGGTCTCGCCCAGATTTATGCCTCCCAGGCTGAGGCTCAAGACGTCGGCGCCATTGTAAA
>CAZPUO010000331.1:0-2649 GCA_964589745.1 uncultured Methanotrichaceae archaeon | reverse complement strand
GCATGAAGGGTCGAATAATCCAAAGGTTGCTCTGTGCCTGTGAGACTGGAACTTTCCGTCCTCGTTCCGGCAGCAGGAGCAATGGTTTGAGCGCATCCAGAGCGATAAGTCAACTGTTCGCATGGCGATACAGCTAAATGGCGGCCCCCTCATCGGCTATACCGGCTTTTGGAGTATTCACTGGCGTGATCAGCGGGCCGAGCATGGCATTGTCATAGGCGACCTGGCATACATTGGCAAAGGATACGGCAAGGAAGCAATCCTCACCTCTGCCAGATATGCATTTGAGGAGATGGGGCTCTATCGGCTGGACGCAACCATTTTGGAGACAAACCAGGCGTCCCTGAGAGCTTATCAGGCATGCGGCTTCCAGGTTGAGGGTCACATTCGGGAGCATGCCCTTCGAGAAGGCAGAAGGGTAAACAGGATAATTCTTGGGCTTCTGGCATCAGATTATCGTGCTCTGGTTAAGAATACCGGATATTGGGATAGTGTAGAGGATTGAAGGATGGGCCCGCAAAACAGGAGGATCATTGGAGGTGAATTCGAGCAACGCAGTCTTTCCTTCGGACCTCTCCGCCGGTTGGCTGATCTGACATATAATCTGGCAGGCACCTGGACAATCAGCGGTCGCTCGGCGTTCATGCAGATTCTTTTCCATCTCATGGCGAAAGGAATTACGCACGTTCATCTGCCGGCATATCTTTGCGAGAGCTTGCTGCAGCCTGTGCGAGCACTCGGAATTGATTACTCCTTTTATCGAGTGGACCGTGAGTTGGTCGCTTATCCCCGTCCACCGCCAGGATCGGCGGTCCTGCTGATTCACTACTTCGGCTGGATAAATCCGATAACGGAGGAGCTGCGCCTCCGATCCGGAGATGACTTTTATTTAATTGAGGATCCCAGTCAAGCGATGTTGAGCGACTGGAGCGCTCCCGAGAGCGTGACGCGTTTCGTCCTGCTCAGTTTGCGCAAATTCGGGCCTGTGCCTATGGGCGGTTGGTGCAATATCGAATCATTAATAGCTGAGCCTTCCTGCGATGCTTATGCGATTATGTGGCGCTCCATCGCCGTGCGTCTGGCCAAGGGCTTGTACCTCTCTCGCGCAGAGGACGTGGTCGATCCCGCAACGGAAGCGTTTTATCTCTCCGGCTTTCAGGCCGTGGAGTCTTTTTTGGATGACTCTTTGGAGATCTTCTCTCTTCCCAAGCTCGTCAGGGAGCTGATTGCTGGAATTGACTGGAAGAGCATCTCGCAAAGACGCAGATCCAACTGGCAGATCTTAAGCGACCTCTTGGGAGACGAGTTAGACGCACTTCATGCGACCCTGCCCGATGACGTTGTCCCTCTTGGATATGTTGTGAATGTAGACTCCCGCGACTCCTTGCGAGCAAGTCTGGCGGCCAAGCGTATCTTCTGTCCGGTCCATTGGCCGATGCCTGCAGAAATCCCCCAGGAGTCCTTCGCGGAAGCGGCAGAAAATTCCAAAAGATTTCTGACCATCCCCATCGATCAACGCTATGGGCCTGATGATATGCAGTACGTCGCCAATGTTATTAAGAAGCTGTTATAAAAGAGCATGACGATGAAGCTTCTGGATGCCGCAATAGATGCGGAAGAGTGGCGTTGCATGCTTAGGCAATTGCCCCCTCAGCTTCAGGATACTTACTTTTTGCCGGAATACTCTTCGCTATACCTGTTTAATCCCGATATCCGCTCTCTGCTATTCGTATATCAGAAGTCCGGCAGAATCTGGGCCTATTCATTCATGCTTCAGAGAATTGCCAGCATCGGCGAGCAAGTTCTGGATCAAGAATTGTTTGACATCGAGACGCCTTATGGATATGGCGGACCTATATCTAATTCGGAGGACGCTGATTTTCTATCAGAGGCAAACCGGGCATTTTCTGAGTGGTGCATCTCTCACGGTGTCGTCGCAGAGTTCATCCGGTTTCACCCCCTGCTGCAAAATCAGCGTTGGGTCAGGTCGGGTGCCAATAGATCCTACGATAATATGACTAATGTGAATAGATCTGATAATGATAGACAAAATGCGAAAAGATCCGATAATAGTGGCTCAGATGTGAATATTCGTTTCGATCGTGAGACTGCATCTATTGATCTTTCTCGATTTAATGTTGATGCGTCCCCTTTTGATAAGGGAGCACGCAATGTCATAAAGCGGGCTCAGCGCCTGGGAATCTGCGTCAAGGCGTACCCTGCCAGGGATTATATCGGCCAATTTGAAGAGCTGTACCGGAGAACCATGGATCGCCTGGGCGTGGATGAGTATTACTATTTCAGTAAAAAATATTTCACGAACCTGGCAGAACTTTCGGACGCATCCGGGATGTTGCTGGTTTCAGAGCAAGCGGGAGTGTGGGCCGTGGCGGCGCTGTTCTTCGGAGGCACCAAGTGGCTTCACTACCATCTGTCTGCCTCGGACCCCGAGCAAAGGCTGCCGGGGGCTACGAATCTCCTGCTGTATGAGGCAGCCAGGATGGGAAGAGCTCAAGGCTATACAAGGCTGCATTTAGGCGGCGGAAGGACCAACGCGCCATCCGATTCCCTGTTGAAGTTCAAGCGAGCTATGGCTACAGATATGCATTCTTTTTATTTACGGCTGTAATTCTTATTCTTGCCCTTTTT
>CAZPUO010000330.1:0-2681 GCA_964589745.1 uncultured Methanotrichaceae archaeon | reverse complement strand
ACGTTTTCTTGGGGGAGATGTTTGGTATAAAAAGTTAGGTTCCTAACTATAAACTATTGGCAAATTATAGAGCGTTTCTGTAGGGCGGCAGCAGTCTGCTGCTTCACGGGGAGGATCATCCCCGCTGCCCTTGGGCAATCGCATATACAAAAGCATTCTTTCCGGGCAAATAACTTTTGGTCATGCTGTCCTTTTCGCTACCCGTGCCGCAGATGTATCATTTCCTAAAATGAATGGCCACAAACAGGATTGAAAGACTGCGGACGAAGATCCCCGGATATCACTGGACCGAATGACAAGCTTTATCGGCTATTGGGCATTTATGATGATCAGGCTTCCATCCAATGGATATCTTGTACGTTGCGTTATCCACGACACAAAAAATTGCTCAAGTTTAAAGGCCTCCAAATGTCGCCACAAAATTCGGCTTTCAATGGCTCTGGTCTGGATCAGATAGACCCCTTTGATGCCAGAGACGCAAATGTCTGGAGGAAGGCAGAGTACCTGGGACGTTATCTCTTTGCCGCAGATTTTCTCAGGCAGCATCAGCCGAGCATCGTGGCTGATATCTCCTGTGGGATGGGGTACGGCACCAAAGAGCTCAGCGGCGTTGCAAAAACCGTTATCGGAGTGGACGGAGACCAGCAATTGATAGAAACAGCGTCCCATCGGATTAAGAGTTCCGGTGTTAAGTTCCTCCATAAAGACCTTAATCGGGTGGACTTAACGCCAGAGATAGAGGATGGGTCCGTCGATGCTGTAGTCAGCTTTGAAACCCTTGAGCATCTGATCGATCCCAATAAAGCAGTATCACAGTTCTCACGAATCCTGCGGCCCGGTGGATTCCTGCTATGCTCGGTTCCAAACGTTTTATCAGAGTCGAGAGACAGCGCTGGCCTGCCAAGGAATAAAGATCACAGGCAATGGTTCAACTATGGATCACTTGCTAGGATGGTGGAGAGCCATGGCATGCAGGTGGTGTATAGACTTGGACAGTCCTGGTCAAGAGCTCTCCATAAAAGAGAACAACAGCTGATTCATGCCAAGCGGATTGATCGAAGGCTATCCGACGAGCCGGCGATGCACTCTCCGGAGATGATGCGATGGTTGTCTTATGTTGCAGCCTATCCCACCGTCGAGGATGCGGATGGATCATACTCCATCATAATCGTGGCCCAAAAGCACATAGATAAAGAACGGGTTTTCAATAGGTAAGTAGAGCTCGAACCCCTGGGATATCAGCTTGTCCATCTCTTTGTTCGCCTTCTCCAGCGCTAATCTCACCTGCGTCAAGCAAAAGACGCTTCAAGAACTGCAGAGTCTTCAGCCCGCGTCCCATCTCGGACCTGAGCGCTTCGTCCATCTAAAGTCCATCTTCAAGCAAGATCCAAACAAGGGTCTGAACCGGACCGATCAAAGCTCCCTTATCCATCATCCTGGGCCAAAAGGTCATGTCTGGATCCAACCTATTGGCCGTCGAAAACCTGAATCTTTCCCTTTTGACCTCGTTCTTTCCAAGGTAGCATCGAAATCGAAGGATGCTCTAACTGCATACGGTCTTTTCGTACAGATTTCGTCCTAAAGTTCCATCCAGTCCACAGTCAGTTCGTCTTTCAGCTCGATGATGGCTGCATGCCCCTGGCGCAACTCTCCCACATTGACGACCCTAGTGGGGCCAACTTGGGATTCGCCCCGATCTTCGTGAATATGCCCGCATAATAGTAGATCGGGCTGATATTCTTCCAAAAAGCGGCGAAGGCTGATGCATCCTGTGCGCTCTCCCGAGTAAATGGTGTCTCTGGTGTTACGCGGCGGCTGATGCGTCAGCACTGTTATCTTCTTTGAGCCGGATACGCCTGGAAAGGCCTGGGCCAGAGAGTCGTAGAACTCTTCATCTCGTTGATAGTACCTGGCAGGGTCTCCCAGCCTCTTGGGATTATGCGCTACCATTCCCCCTATGCCCAAGAAGCCGAAGTTTCCAAACCGAAAGGATGAACGATGAAGCATTATTAAGCCAGCATCTTCCCATATCTGGGGCACGACGTCTTTATGATCCATATTGCCGGGAACGATCAGCACTGGTAGGCCGAGGCGCGCTAAGGCAGCGGCGACAGGCTCGGCTGCATTCAGGCTGCTGCCGTTGTGAAGATCGCCGCAGAATGCAATAAGATCGGCATTTACATCTCGCACGCGCTCCAGCATCTCGACCCGGTCATGAAGATCAGCCAGCCCGAGAATGCGCAAAGAGCTTTTCATGCCCTTTCCAGCAGATTGTTTAGCAGCTTGCTGGGAATGTCAAATTCTCCTTGGCAGTTGTTCATGGCAATCCAGGAGTTCAGAGAAGTGCATATCGCTAAAATCTGTCTTGGGTCGTCTGCTTTATCTGCAATGATTCTAGCAGCTGAATCGCGGTTTTTGATCTTGATCCCGTATGCCTGTTCAATTGCCATAAGATGGGACCTCGCTCGCTCTTCCTGATCTTGCATAAAGAATCACGGATAAATCACATATTTAAATCTTAACTTTGACCTCGCCAGTGAGCTTGATGTTCTGCTCTTGACCCGGGTCGAGACAAAATCAGGCAGAGACCTGGGCGGGCTCGGCATGATGCCTGCTCTTCTCCATAGTTCCGTCCAGAGCCACACGCATCTCCTGCTTCTGTGTCTCCTCAAAGCTGCCGT
>CAZPUO010000329.1:0-2694 GCA_964589745.1 uncultured Methanotrichaceae archaeon | reverse complement strand
GGAAACCTTTATAGGGGTCGGAGTTTAATAATCTTTGTAATTATGGATAGTGGAGAAGGCATGAATGAGTCACAGGCTGGCGCGGACTTTTCGCGCTACATCCTGGACCGAATGCGCCAGCTTGAAGAGCGCAACCTGGCGCTAAGAGAGCAGAAAGACCGCGTGGAAGGCGAAAAGCGGCTGATAGAGAATCAGAAGCTCAAGTTCGAGCGTGAAGCGCGCAAGCTTCGATCCGAGCTCGAGCGTCTGCGCGTCGGTCCCATGATAGTAGGCACCATTGTTGATGTTCTGGATGAGAACAGGGTCATAGTTAAGAGCAGCACGGGACCCAGATTCGTGGTGAATCTATCCCAGTTCATTGAAGAAGAGATCAAGCCTGGAGTTCAGGTGGGCTTGAATCAGCAGTCATTTGCCGTGATGTGCGTTCTGCCATCGCCTCGTGATCCGGCCGTTTTCGGCATGGAGATTGAGGAGGCTCCTGACGTGCACTTCTCTCAGATAGGAGGCCTGGACCTCCAGATCTCCGAGATCAGGGAGATCGTGGAGCTGCCCTTAAAGCGTCCTGATCTCTTCACGACCGTAGGCATAGAGCCGCCAAAAGGGGTTTTGTTGCATGGGCCACCGGGTACAGGCAAAACTATCCTGGCCAAGGCCGTAGCTCAGAGCACCGAAGCCACCTTCCTCCGGGTAGTGGGTTCGGAGTTCGTGCAAAAGTACATCGGAGAAGGCGCGCGTCTGGTGAGGGAGCTGTTTGAGCTGGCCAAAACCAAATCACCCGCGATAATTTTCATCGATGAGCTGGATGCCATTGGCGCACGTCGCATGGACGGCGCCACCAGTGGCGATCGCGAAGTGCAAAGAACATTGATGCAGCTTCTGGCAGAGATGGACGGTTTCGATCCGCGCGGCGAGGTGAAGCTCATTGCAGCCACTAACCGGCTGGATATGCTTGATCCGGCACTGTTGCGGCCTGGCCGTTTCGACCGGGTCATCGAGATTCCCCTGCCAAGCAAGGAAGCCCGCGAGGCTATTCTGAAGATTCACACAAGCGGAATGAGCCTTGATCAGGATGTTAACCTCAAGCACATCGCCGGCCTCGCCGATGGATCGAGCGGTGCGGATCTAAAGGCGCTGTCCACCGAGGCAGGCATGTTCGCGATCCGCGAAGAGAGGACGACAGTCTACCAAAGTGACTTTGAGAGTGCGTCCGCCAAGATATTGCATAAAGAGAGAATCAGCGAGCCCGAAGAGCTGATTCAGCAGTACATCTGAGCCCGTCCTCGGGTTCAGATTTCATCAATAAGGATTCAATTTTATTCAAGGTCAGGCTTATGCCTTTTTCCGTTTTTTTGCTGCAATTTAGCCGCAGCTTGCATCGGAGAATGAGAATTTTTTGCGTGAAATGAGGCATCCAACCTGGGCTGTATTTTTCACGCGACATTTTGAATGCCCAATTGTTGCCATCGGGTATTCTAGAATATTCCGTCGGCTGGAAAAGATACTCGCACTGACGCCAATTGGTGTTATTTTGTCTTTTACGGGCTTTGTGCGATAGCCATGGCAACGCTAGACCTGATCTGTGCGATTGAGAGCCAAGAAAACCATCCTTTCGCCCTGCAAGGCGCTTGTATTCTGCGGATCTAGCTTCAATACAGCATCATAAGCATCTAATGAATCCTGATACCTGCCTAAGAGGTAGCGGACATTGCCCATGTTTAGCCAGCCATCTATGAGAGATGGATCGAGTTTCATTGCGTTGGAGTATGAAGCTTCAGCCTGTCTATATGAACCGGCCAGGTAGAGCCTGTTGCCTTGACTGAGCCAGAAGTTGGCAGGACCATCTCCTGCCATCTGGTTGGCTGCCGGAGTTTGATTGAATACATTCATACCAGAAATATCAGGCTCATAGGCCGGATAATTTCCTTGGCCGCATTCGTTGAGAAATTTGTATACATCGTAATCCCACGTAGCCTGATCCCCCGACGATGCACCGTCACACGACCCATCGCACATCGCAGCACCCATGAAAATGACTGGTCCAGTTAGAATCCAAGCAACGAGAAAAATCAGCAAAATTAAGGGCCTCTTAGATTTCCTCATACGCAAATCTCCCAACATGTATCTTCCATGTTCTATCCGTATCACAAATATTTTTGTCTATATCAATAATGCTGAAGTGCTGTATATTGATTGTGGTAGAAATTTTGAGACTCAATCCTTTGTTCCCGCTACTTCGTTCCGGGCCCCGGGTTTTTGATCCGGTTGGCAGGTCTTGGCAAGATTGGAGCGCATGCGCGATGCGATCAGATTGGCAGATACAGAAATATCATCCTTGCATTTTGATATTGTTGCAAGAAAGCTCCTCTCGATCGAATTTAGATATCGAAGAAAAGAGAGCTTTCCGCTGGACCATCTTGATCTAAATCATCTTTAGATATCGGTCTAATATTATTATGATATTGCTCTAAATATTTACCGAGCAAGAAAATAGCGGGGAGTAGATTTGAACTACTGATCTACGGGTTATGAGCCCGTCGGGATATCCTGACTACCCTACCCCGCTTCATCTGGATATTACACCTCCCTTATACTAGCTTATAAGGCTTGCGTACAGAGGCTACAAAATAGACTGCTCAGTTCTTCATTCACTTCCGCCTTTGTGAACTTTTATATCTCAAGAGGATATAAGAAAGC
>CAZPUO010000328.1:0-2698 GCA_964589745.1 uncultured Methanotrichaceae archaeon | reverse complement strand
TAGGCCAAGAATGCCAAAATTATTACGGAAGGGGGTAAAAGTGCGGAATATGGGTAGTAGTATATCTTTCTATATTAAATAGGAAAGTTTTGCGAAACGGCTATCTTTTCCGAAGAAATTTGCTGATATTTTTATATACCGTAAGAACAAATTCACAAAATAAAGGCCCGGAAGATGCTCAAACTTTCGTAGATTGGGCGGGGCCTAACCGGGAAGAGGAGGACGATTAATGTTGATAGGATTACTTAACCCCCGAGCGAGGAAAGTTCTTCGCACGGTTATGCTCGTATCTTTGATATCACTGACACAGGTGGCGTGTCTGGCGACGACAGGGACCGCTCAAGACGAGAATTTTCCAGCTTTTAATTTGAGCAACATGGATCTTGCAATTCATCCAGGTGACGATTTCTACGCTTACGTCAACGGAAAATGGATCGAAAATAATCCAGTGCCTCCGGATAAGTCAAGGTATAGTGAGTTCGATGTGGTGGATGACAGAACCAAAGAACGCGTGCGCATGCTCGTGGAGCAGGCCGCCAACAATACCTCTGCCAAAGCCGGAAGTGTACAGCAGAAGATAGGGCTGTTCTATCGTATGGGCTTGGATACGAACACTATTGATCGACAGGGGCTTATGCCGCTTCGAGGCGAGTTGGACCAAATCGACAATATAACCACGACTGCCGATGTTCAGCGGGTATCAGCTCATTTGCTTTCCTACTACTTCATCGACCCATTTTTCTCCTTCTATGCCGCTCCTGACAGCAAAAACAGCAAGATCATGATTGCTTGCTTGTATCAGTCCGGCCTGGGCCTTCCGGATAGAGATTACTACTTCCGGCAGGATAATCAATCGGTGAGGACGCGAGCGGATTACGTTGACCACGTAACCAAAATGTTCGTTCTGCTGGGAGACTCTCCGAGCAAATCCTCTCGCGATGCCCAAACTATCCTGAGGATGGAAACCAGGCTAGCCAACAGTTCTTTCACCAATGTGGAGAACCGGGATGCAGTCAAGACCTACAACCGCATGACGCTTAAAGAGATCGAGGACATTGCACCAGGTTTCAACTGGACACAGTTTCTATCGGATCTGGGCTATCTAGGGATCGAAGAGATCAACGTCAACCAGCCAGCATTCGTGAAAGGATTAAGCGATATGATGCAGACCGAAAATGTTGAGGACTGGAAGATCTTCCTGCGCTGGAAGCTCATATCGGCAGTTTCTCCCTACCTTAGTTCTGAGTTCGAGAATGAATCCTTTGACTTTTATGGCCATAAGCTGAATGGCCAGGAGCAGCTTGAGCCACGCTGGAAGAGGGTTCTCGGGACGGAGGATGCTTTCTTGGGAGAGCCTATCGGCCAGCTTTACGTCCAGAAATATTTCGGCCCTGAGTCTAAGGCCAAGATGGAGAAGATGGTAAGCAACCTGAAGAAGGCTTTCCACATCCGGCTTATGAATCTGACGTGGATGGAGAACTCGACCAAGGCCAAGGCCCTGGAGAAGCTGGATGCCATGCAGGTCAAGGTTGGCTATCCCGATAAATGGCAGAATTACACCGGTCTGGTGATCAGGAATGACTCTTATGTGGAAAATGTCTTAAGGGCTGGCAAATTTATGTTTGACCATGGATACTATGGCCTGGACAAAGTCGGCAAGCCAGTGGACCGGGATACGTGGTCGATGCCGCCTCAAGAGGTTAATGCCCATGCTTTCTTTGAGATGAACACCATCTTCTTCCCGGCAGGAATACTTCAGCCTTCCTTCTTCAATCCAAAGGCAGATGATGCCATAAACTACGGGGCCATAGGTTCGGTCATAGGACACGAGATGATTCACGGGTTCGACGACCAGGGAAGGAAATTCGATGCAAATGGCAATATGACGGACTGGTGGGCCGCCCCGGATACAGCAGCCTTCAACAACAGCACGCACATATTGGTTGATCAGTACAGCAAGTTTGAGGCGCTGCCCGGCCTCTACGTGAACGGCAACCTCACTTTGGGCGAGAACATCGCCGACCTTGGTGGCCTGACCATGGCCTACTATGCCTACCAGCAGACCCTGCAGGGCGAGCCTGGAAAGATCGATGGCTTCACCGGGGTACAGCGCTTTTTCCTGGGTTATGCCCAATACCGGAGAGAGTCCGTCCGAAACGAATTTCTGCGAACGCAGGTACTAACCGACGTGCATTCTCCTTCAAAGTTCAGGCTCGAGGGCGTGGTCTTCAACATGCCTGAATTCTACCGGGCCTTTCCGGAGATCAAGCCGGGAGATAAACTTTACAGGCCAAAGGAGGATAGGGCAGCCATCTGGTAGACTTTCCAGTTTTTTGGGCCAAGGGCGGCCCAAGTTTTCCTATTTTTGTTCGAGGTATTCTAAGAGTTAATCAGGAGTTCTCAATGTCTAAGGCTAAAGGATATTTGATGCGAAAATATTGCTTAAACAAAAATTAAAAATCTTTAAATACTAATATTACCTTCAAAGGATTATGACGATCCGAAATGCATTATTGATTCTATTATTAGCCTTCTTACTGTTGGCTAACGGCGTAGCCGCTACAAAATGTGTGATTTATGTCGTGGATGAATCTAATCAAGCCCTCAATGGTGCGAGCATATACCTGGACGATTGGTCGCAACTAATTGGAAAAACCACTTTCAATACTCAAATTGGATGGAACTGCTGGGTGGGTGA
>CAZPUO010000327.1:0-2699 GCA_964589745.1 uncultured Methanotrichaceae archaeon | reverse complement strand
CCAAGCGATAAATATTCAAGGTTTTCATTCAGCAGGAACCGCGAGTCTCCTATTAATATCACTTCACCAAGCCCTGCTTTCTTCTGCAAAATCAGATTGTAGGTATCATTACCGTATCGCATCCAGGTTATGGGTTTGTACTCGCTATGCGCCGAGACGGGATACGCCTCCATGAACTTGGGTTCATGCCAGTATTTCTTCAGATTTTCCGGGGATACCGTTGCTTGTCCCATGGTGCCGTGAGTCTCTTCGATCCATGGCGGAGAGCCAAGGGGGAGATCACCAATTTGCAGGCCAAAAGACCTCAATACCGAATCCAGAGGACCGGCGCTCTTGTAGCCCGCACTGATGATCAGCATACCACCTCCCTCGACGAAATTTTTCAGTTGGGTTGCTTCTTCTTGGGTATAACGTTCATTCGGAGCTATGATGATCAAGGCATCTCCTTTGCTGATATCTGAAAAGCCATTTTTTGGCTCCAGTACCTGAGGCAAATAGCCATTCCTGAAAAGATTTGTCGTCAATCCGGCGATACTATCATCTCTGTAATTCTCCAAATCAAACTGGTTCAAATGAGTGTGATCGATCCAGACCAGATCTTTCTTTGATTCTTGGGGAGACTTGATCATAGAATCGTTTATGCTTGCAGAGACTGCCAAAGAGATCGCAGTGGTCAGAGCAATGTAAATCAGGAATACCAGGGTGATTTTGGGCGGAAGCTGCCTGAAGATCAAAGGTGCAACAAGAATAAACGCTGCAAGGGCCAGCAGCAAGAGGAAAGATGCCCAGCGAAGGGCTGCGGCGTAATTTGATTCATGGCTCACCAGCCATGTCACGGAATTATAAAGTAAATTATATCTAAACGGCAATTCATTATTGAATACGTAAGAGGTATCCCCAAATACCAGCACCTTACCTTTGCCGTAGGTATCAGAGGCTGCGATCACCAGATCACCCAACGTTTCACTTCTTTCGTATAATCTATCTCCAAGATGCCCTGGCGTGGTCATATTAGATTTGTCCGAGAAAGCAAATCGTCCGATGATCAGCGGTCTGGCCTTTTCTCTTAGACTTAAGGACGCTCCCACTGACGATGTGGTTATCTCAAATCCCAGATCTTTGGTAACGTAGTGAGGCAAAGATGAAGCGGCATACTGCCAGTGATCAGGGATAAAGTCCGCCGTATCAGGGTTGATTTTAATTCCCGTCTGGTTGAGCACGTCGTTCAGATAGTCCTTTCCAGACGCAAAATCCTGGTCTGAGACAAACATAGAAGTGTGCTCACCAAAGATGAGGAGCCCGCCTCCGTCTTTGACGAAATTCTTGATGCTCTCAAGCTCAGATGAGGGAAATGGCTTTCGTAAATTCAATAGCACAAGAATATTGGCATCTTTGAGAGCGTCTTTCAGATTTTGGGGATTGGTTGAGTTCAGGCCCTCCACGCTGTAGCCGATATTCTCTAAATACAGCTTTATAGCTCCGACTGAGAAACCATCATCAGGACCAAAGGATTGGTTTTTTCCAGGAAACTCTGGCATGTTGAAACCCATTTCGCTGTCCCTTTCGTAAATCACCGCCTTGCCGGGCCCACCATCATAAAAATATGGGAAAATAGATATTAATAATATTGAGACAAATAGCATTGCCAGTACAGCACCGTGCCCCGACGAAGGAACCAGAGATCCAAGATCGATGGATCTTACTTTGATCCTGCTTATAAATATGATGAACGGTATAAGAAGAGCCAAAAAGACCATATAAACGAGATCCATGGCCTTATCTGCTGTTGTCCAGATTTTAATTGAGATCAGAAAATAAACTGCGTAGACCAATAATAATCCAATTATGATCTCTATCAAAGAATTCCGGGAATTTGGCGACTTTTTTTTGGACAGTATATAAAACGAGATCGCACAGAAGAAAAAGGTTAAAAGTATAAGAGTACCGCTAATAGTAGGACCGAACGCTAAGGAGGCGCCCACAAGTCGGCCTAAAATGCCCGAAGTTGCCCGGGAAATAGATGTGACGCCCAGCCACAAAGATGAATCGTGAAAATAAAATATATAAAAAATTGCATAGATTAAAGCGCCCAATGCCAGGGGTGATAGCTGATCTTCCTTCTCCCCAGCCGATCTTAAGAGCAGATCCAATCCACAGATGATCACTATAAGGCTGACTATCCAGAACGTCGGTTCCGCTGTATGCATCAGGGTTATTAGAGACACGAGGATCAGTGCTATCCCGGCAGCCGGAATTACGGCTTTGTTATAGCTCTTGCTGGATTTGTGGTTCTGTGCACTGTTGGAAGCGTCGCTAAATGTGCAATCAGAAGAACCGCCAAATATTTTGTTATATATTTTAAAATAAGAATCGCCATAAAGTGCGAGGACGCAAATCACGGAAAAAAATCCACAAGAACGCAGAAATATAGGAGAGATATAGCCCAAATTTAGAGAAAACGCATTCAAGGAAAACAAAATTAAGATGATTGATATCCACTTCCTTGTCATGATAGAGGCCATCTCTAAGAATATGATCCTGAATTCGATAAGCACCCCTCGTTAGGCAGTTCATTTGATCTCTTACGTATATGATGTATTATATTTTGTTCGTTATCTTCGCAATGAATATAAATCTTGCGGCTGTTAGCTGATCAGCCACCATCATATCATTAAGCTATTTTTAATTAATTATATTAT
>CAZPUO010000326.1:0-2699 GCA_964589745.1 uncultured Methanotrichaceae archaeon | reverse complement strand
ACGTGGTGTCAGAATATAAAAAAATTTATGGTTAACAAATTATTTATATCATTAAGTATTTGTGAGAAAAAAATATGGTGACCATTATGAGGGAGTCCACAGTAAAGATCCTGGACGATAAGGATATGGAATTTGTCGAGACGTTGCGCTCTTTGGGTGTGCCGCGCAACGTAGCAACGCTGATAACCTTTCTGGCAAACGTGGACGAGGCCTCTTCTCGCGAGATCGAGATGGGCTCGGATCTCAGGCAGCCGGAAGTGAGCATCGCCATGCGCACCCTGCGCGATAATCAGTGGATCGAGGAGAAGGAGATCAAGCGCGAAGGCAAGGGAAGACCGATGAAAGTTTATTCGCTGCGGGCTAGCATTGATGATATCATAAAGCACTTCGAGGATGAGAAGCTGCACGAGTCTGCCCAGGCCATGGAAAGCATCCAGAGGCTCAAGCAGCTCATATCGACCTGAGAGCCGAAAGGGAGGAGCGGGGTTTAAATCTTGCTGGAGGGAGAGGGAAGTATCTCCACCTCAATTTTTGATGCTATTCCTCGCCCGAGGGATATCTTCGAGCCGCCCACCTCGATGACCAGCGGTCCGCCGAATGGCTGGCAGGCTATCTTGCGCACTCGCATGCCTTTTCTTATTCCCATGGATTCAAACTTCTTCTCCCAGCCAAAGTCGCCCTTTACGGTTCTCACTTCCAGCGGCTGATTGCAGGGAGCTTTGGTTAGCTCCATCAACCCCACCTCCGATGGTTGCAGTCTCGTGCCCTGTATAAATCTAGCGCTGGGCCCTAGAGCCTGACGTTCACTCCCCGCTCTTTCAAATATCTCTTCACATCCCCGATATTCCATTCGCCGAAGTGGAAGATACTGGCCGCCAGAGCTGCAGAGGCTTTTGTCTTCTGGAAGACCTCCAGCATATGATCGGGACTGGCGCAGCCGCCGGAGGCTATCACGGGTATTCTGACCTTATTTGCCACCGCATCAGTAAGTGGTATGTCGAAGCCGTCATAGGTCCCATCGCGGTCCATGCTGGTGAGAAGAATCTCACCTGCTCCCAAGGATTCCGCGCGTTTTGCCCAGGCGATGGCATCGATCCCGGTAAACTCGCGACCTCCATAAAATGAGCATTCAAACCAGCAGGGGCCCTCGGGCGTTTGCACAACCTCCCGGTCTGTTTCCAGATTGCAACGCCGCTTGGCATCGATGGCTACCACAACTGCCTGGTTTCCGTATCTATCTGAGATCTCGCTTATCAGCTCAGGGCGCTTGAGGGCGGAGGTGTTCACCGTAATCTTATCGGCTCCGGCGTTAAATACCTCTCTCGCTTCCTCCACGCTTCTAATCCCTCCACCCACAGCCAACGGCACGAAGACCGACTCTGAGGTTTTCTTGATCACGCTCACCATGGTCTCACGCCGCTCATGAGAGGCGGTGATGTCCAGGAAGACGATTTCATCCGCGCCATCCTCATAGTACTTGCCGGCCAGCTTCCAGGGAATGCCTGCATATCTGATCTGCTTGAACTCGATGCCCTTGACCACTCTTCCACCCGGCACTCCCAGATCACAGTCCAGACATGGAATGATACGCCTGGCTAACATCGCGTGGACCTCACAAAATTTTCCAATATCTTTAGACCTTTCGCGCCCGACTTCTCGGGGTGGAATTGAGTCGCGAACAGGCTGTCCTTGGCTATAGCCGCAGTAACCTCCACTCCATGCTCCGTAGTGGCTACTATTATCGATCTGTCAACGGGCAAACCATAGTAAGAGTGGACGAAATAGAACATGTCTCCATCGGAGATGCCCTCCAGAACCTCCACAGGGCGTTTGATGGAGAGGCTGTTCCAGCCCATTTGAGGGATCATCACGCCATCAGGGAGGCGAACCACCTTTCCTTTGATCCAGCCAAGGCCCCTGGCCCCAGGGCTCTCTTCGCTCTCATCGAAGAGGGCTTGCAGGCCGATGCAGATTCCGAGGATCGGCATTCCCTCCTCCAGAGCCCGAGATAGAGAGCCTCCAAACCGGGAGAGCTGATCCATGCATCTTCCAAAGGCCCCCACTCCGGGAACCACTATGCCCTTTGCGCCTGACAAATCCTCGGGTTCGCGAATGATTCTGGGATCAGCCTTCACATAGTCCAGGGCGTTGTAGATGCTGAATAGGTTGCCCATTCCATAATCGACTATTGCTATCATCTTCTTCCTTGTCCTTCCTCTCCGCCTCTATCTACCTTTCTGCTCTGCTCGCCTCTCTCTTTGGCCCTCGAAGCTTCCTTCTGCATCTGGCACTTTCAGACGGAGGCTGTATTTCGCTTTAGAGCCCACCTCCTTACCGGAAAAGCTTTTCCTTCTGCAAATCATAATTTTTATGAAGTATTATGAAAAGGCATTCATGGGCGAAGAAGGAAGGCATTTTCCGCCGGAAAGATCCTTCCTCCAGGCTCATTCATACAAATTATGATCTTTTATGAAAACGTATTTATAGCGGAAAATAGGAAGCCAGTTGGTGCCAAAGACCTCGGAAAACGATCTGCCATTTGAAGATGCTGAGCATACCGATCTATTGAAGAAATCTCTAGATCAACGCCCGATAAAGGATCTTTATCCAGCTATCTACCAGGCGGACCGGATGCCGGGTCTGTGATAATATTATAAAAGGATGGAGATTAATGAATCTGAGAAGGCCAAATGCCAGTG
>CAZPUO010000325.1:0-2713 GCA_964589745.1 uncultured Methanotrichaceae archaeon | reverse complement strand
TGGTGGGTCGGCCACCGATAAGAACTGCTGCTGCCGAGTTGCTGGTTCCGAGGTCAATACCGATAATTTTAGACAAGATTTCATCTCCTGAAATTGAAAGTAATCAATACTTTGTAAATATTTAAACCTATCATCATCGCTTCGCCCATTACCGCTTTGCCACAACAACCTTGGAGAAGCGAATGACCCGAGAGTTGAAGATGTAGCCCTTCTGTATCTCCTCAGCCACGGTGTTATCCTCCAGCTCATCAGTCTTGACCTGATAGAGGGCTTCATGTCTGTAAGGGTCGAACTTCTTGCCGACAGCTTCCAGCGACACAAGCCCCTCCGCCTTCAATATATCGAGGAGCTGCTGGTAAAGCACCTTGGTGCCTTCATCATGCTTTGCCGCCTGGTCCAGGCTGTCTAGCACGGGAAGAAGCTTGCAGATGAGCTTCTCAGAGGCGTATTTTATATAATCATCCTTTTCTTTGGCCGCTCTCTTCATCATATTGTCCAGGTCCGCCCTGCAGCGCATGAGCTGATCAAGGCGCTCCTCTGCCAGGCTCTGAGCTTCCTGAAGTTGCGATTCCATTTCCTGAAGCTGTGCTTTCATCTCCTCTACCTGCACAGGCTCCTCCAGGATCTCTTCCGAACCAACATCAGATTCTTCAGCCATAGGCTCCACCGACGAAATAATCATTCTAGAAAATCAACGGGAGGGATTGGACCGGCGAGAAGGCCGGCATCCCATGCTCAGTAATGAGGCATCGGCATCTGGGGCATGGTGTAGTCGTGCGGGCTCTGGCCCGGCTTCGGCTTCATCTCTTCCTTCTTGGCGGCGATCACATCGTCCACGCGGAGAACCATGGTGGCTGCCTCGGAGGCGGACTTTATGGCCTGCGTCTTTACCTTCAGCGGTTCTACCACGCCCATGGCCAGCATATCGTCAGGCTCTCCCGTATTCAGGTTCAATCCGTAGTTCTTCATGCCCTGGCCGTGCTTGGCCCGCAGGCCTGCCAGCGCGTCCACGGGATCAAAGCCTGCGTTCTCCGCCAGCGTCAAGGGAATGGACTCGACCGCTTCGGCAAAAGCCCGAATGGCCAGCTGCTCGCGCCCTTCCAGCGTGGAAGCATACTGCCTCAGCTTCTCTGCCACCATGATCTCCGGAGCCCCGCCGCCGGGAACGATCTTTCCGGAGCGGATAACGTCCAAGACGACATTGAGAGCATCATCAAGAGCCCTCTCCATCTCTTCCAGGAACTGCTCCGAGACGCCGTGCAGGATGATGGATACCGCTTTGGCCTTCTCGCAGCCTTCCACGAAGATCATCTGCTTGTCTTTGCCAATTTTTCGCTCTTCCACCACAGCGGCCTGGCCCAGATCTCGAGGCGAAACCTGCATCACGTCCCCCACCAGCCTGGCCCCCGTGGCCAGGGCCAGCATCTTCAGGTCCTCGCGCTTGACCCGGCGGGCGGCCAGAATTCCGTTCTTGGACAGGTAATGCTGAGCCGCAACTCCGATCCCCTTTTCGCAGAAGACCACGTTGGCCCCAGCCGCAACTATGGCCTCAACCTGCTCTCTGATGACCGTCTCCTCGCCTTCTTTGAATGTGGCGAGATTCTTGGCCTCAGTGATGGTTACCTTGGCATCTGTATCCAGCTTCTTCAGCTCCAGGGTCCCTTCTAAGAGCATGATCTTGGCGTTCTCAACCTTTTTGGGCATCTCCGGGTTCGTTCGCTCCTTCTCTACTACTATGCCATAATTTATGACTGAGTCCTCAATTCTTCCGCCCGGAATCTTCACGATCTTGATGTTCTCTTCAATGTCTTTAGATTGCGAGCCTGCAACAGCCAACGCTGCATCCACGGAGATCTGGGCCAGCTTTTCCATGGCGATCTCTATGCCCTTTCCCCTCATCGCAGTCTGGGCGATCTTCAAAAGCGCTTTTTGGTCACCGGAGACATCCATGGCCATCTCCTGCAGTATCTCCTGGGCCCTAGCCTGGGCCTGCTTGTATCCCAGAACTATGACCGTAGGGTGAACGTCCAGATCGATGAGGCTCTCGGCCTTCTCCATCAGCTTGCCGGCTATGATCACCGCTGTGGTGGTACCGTCTCCAATTTCGTCATCTTGAGCCTTGGCCACCTCGACGATCATCTTGGCCACGGGGTGCTCGATGTCCATCTCTCTGAGGATGGTGGCGCCGTCGTTGGTAATAGTAGCATCTCCGCTGCCATCGATGAGCATTTTGTCCATCCCTTTTGGTCCAAGGGTGGTCCGGACTGCCTCGGCTATCGCTTTAGCCGCCAGGATGTTCTTATGCTGCGCATCTTTTCCTGTCTCTCGTTTGCTTCCTTCTTTCAGTATTATTACTGGTACGCCGCTCAAACCTGCCAAACCAAGTCCTCCCCGACTTTTTCCTATTACCAGTTTGAAGTTCTATATAAAAGATTCGCATGATCCCCGATCTCAATTATATGCAGCGCAGCACATATATAGTCTATATAGAAAGATCTATATAGTCCTCTCGGCCAGGTGCCTAATAGAAGAAGACGAAATCCTGGATGACCGATTGAGATTTAAAGTGTCAATCTCAATGTGCTCTGGCGAGACGGATTTTGTGCCCATCCTGGCGCAAAACATCCGCTCCCGCGAAAATCTCACTAGCAACGACGTAAAAGGGATCTGTGGTGACCTCTAAGATCATCTCCAAGAATCTGAACCTCTGGTA
>CAZPUO010000324.1:0-2732 GCA_964589745.1 uncultured Methanotrichaceae archaeon | reverse complement strand
GCGAGTGCTTTGCTTTTGCGGGCGCGAGCGATCCTCTGAGCCCGCCCGCTGCCGTGACGGATGACCAGCCACCCAGCCTGGTGGGCTTCGACTTTGAGCCCAGAACCATCCCGGCCTCTGCGCCGAGAGCTATCAACTTAACCCTTCACACCATCGATGACCAGAGCGGCCCGCGGGCATCTGCAGCATATTTCCAAAGCCCCTCGGGAGAACAGGAGGCTATGGCGATCTTTGATGCCGAAAATCTCACATCCAGAGGACCAGAAGGTGATGTCTACGCAGCTCGGATGCTCCTGCCTCAGGGATCCGAGCTGGGCAACTGGGTGCTGGAGAATTTGACGCTCGCGGATAATGCAGGCAACCGCAGGGTATTGCAGCGCACGGATTTGCTGCGTCTGGGGCTGCCTATAGAGCTGCGGGTGACGTGACTTGAGGCTACTCCCCCATGAGCTGCACAATTATCCTGCGCCTTCTATTCCGGTTGTCCAGCTCAAGGAAAACGATCTGCTGCCAGGTGCCCAGGGAAAGGCCTTGCTCTGAGAAGGGTACACTGAGGCTGGGGCCGAAAAATGCGGCCCTGATGTGCGAATGACCGTTTCCGTCGTGCCACTTCTGGTTGTGGGCGTATTCGATTCTCTGAGGAAAAAGCCGCTCCAGGGCATTGCTCAGATCCTTCACTAGTCCGTCTTCGTACTCCACAGTCGTAACCGCCCCCGTGGCTCCGGGCACAAAGACCGCGGCCATGCCGGCGCAAAGACCCGAGCTCCTTACCGCCTCTCCCACGTCGTCAGTTATGTCTTTCACTTCGCCGCTTAAGGTTTCAAACTCCAGATATCTGGTTACTATCACGGGACCAACTCCGTTCAAAAAATATTTATCACTCGCATGCCGCATATCTATATTGATGACGTACTACGACACCGTCAGGCGCATTCTTATAATAATATTCGTAATAAACATATCTGTCGCCCTGATCAAGGGGGGCTACGGCCTCCTCACCAACTCTCTAAGCATGACCGCGGATGGGCTTCACTCTCTCTTCGATAGCGCGTCCAACATCATCGGCCTGGTGGGCCTGGCTCTGGCATCCAGGCCGCCCGACAAGGAGCATCCCTACGGCCACTCCAAGTTCGAGACCTTTGCCTCTTTGGGGATAGCCGTGCTTCTTTTCGCCAGTTGCTTCCAGGTGATAGAGGCGACCATAAATCGTTTCCTCAATCCGGTCGTGCCCGAGATCAGCAGCTTGAGCTTTGCCATTATGGGCGCGACTTTGGCTGTCAATGTGGGGGTCTCGGTCTATGAGTACATCCTGGGCAAAAGGCTGAAGAGCAGCATCCTGGTGGCCGACTCCATGCATACACGCAGCGATATTTATGCCTCTCTGGGGGTGATCCTGGGGTTCGTGGTGGTCAAGATGGGCTATCCTCTGGCCGATCCCATCATCGCCCTGCTCATCACCGGCCTGATCGTCCTGACAGGTCTGGAGATCATGAAAGAGAGCTCCAAGATACTGCTGGATAAAGCACTCATCGAGGAGAGCGTGATAAGAAAGCTGGCCGAGTCTGTGGATGGGGTGTGCAACTGCCATCGGGTCCGGACGCATGGCTCGCCGGGAGAGATGTACGTGGACCTGCACATCGGCGTGGATGCGGCTCTCTCCGTGGATGCGGCTCACAAAGTTGGCGAAGCGGTTGAGGACAAAATAAAAAGCAGCATTCAGGGCGTTCAGGATGTCGTGGTGCACATGGAGCCAAAGGACTACTGCGAGATAAAAAGCCGACAAGATGAAGAAAAAAAAGATAGGGGCGCTTGAATGCCTTTTGGTTTCGCTGTGGTCAGTTTGCGGATGTAATTGAGGACGGTTAGCTGGCTGAAAGATCAGGGGTTATGAACGAATGAAGCAAAATATTACTATCTTCGTTTCCGAGGCGGGAACTCCGGCAGCGAGGACCCTTGCATACAGGATTTTGGTTGATGGAGAAGCTGCATTCGAGCGGATTCTCACTCCCGTTGAGTCCCAAGAGGTGCGAGAGATTGCAGGGCAGTTTATCTCCCTCTTCCAGGGGAGCTGCAAGGCCAGGGCGCAGGAATATCTTCCTATCCTGGGAGAGGGGCTCTTTCATATCTTCCTGGAGAAAGGCTGGCAGGAATTCGGCTCTAAGTTCTCATCGGGAGCGGATCTGGTCATCGCTTCGTCGATTCCGGAGGTTTTGCAGCTACCCTGGGAATTGCTCCGACTGCCGGGCGAAGTCGTCGTGGGATTCGACGATCGATTTAGCATACTCCGCCAGCCTTGGGCAGCCGACAAACATCCTCCGACCAAGGGAGAGCTTCTTCCCGGACCGCTGCGCGTGCTATTTGTGGCATGCGAGCCCTTGGACTATGAGCAAGAAGTGCGATGGATGCTCCAGGCGGCTGAGGGCCTGGACATGGTCCTGGAGATAGGCGACACCGGTACCTGGGATGAGCTGAAACGTCTGGCTTTGGCATTTCGCCCTCATCTGGTGCACCTAGCAGGCCAGGGAAAGATGAAAGGAGGACAGGCTCGCTTTTCCATGCCGGGGGAAGGGAGCAGACAGGACCTTCGAACTGCGGAGGAGCTGGCAGCGGCCCTGGCCGGAAGCGGAGTTCAGTGCGTCCTCCTTGGCGGCTGCCAGAGCGAGGCGTCTTCAACACTGGATCTGCTCTGCCAGGAGCTGGTAGAGCATCTGTCCCTTTGCATAGCCTGGAAT
>CAZPUO010000323.1:0-2747 GCA_964589745.1 uncultured Methanotrichaceae archaeon | reverse complement strand
TTCAGCAAATCACTTCACCTTTCTGTAGCCATTGACTTGGATTATATATAGACGACGTATGCAGGGCAAAAGTAATAGGAACGGGCTGTATCCCTCCAATGAATCGGAGGGGATTAGCCCTGCTTTACACCTAAAAATGACATTCCGGCGATTCTGATTGTTCTTGAAAGCTCAAGGGAATAGCTTGCTTCTTATCTTTTCTTTGAGCCTCATTTCGTCCTTTGAGGTCGGCGGGATCTTGGCGGTCATGCCGCACCTCTGAGGCATGGGAATGAACTCTCCCTCCAAAAGCTCATAATACGCCTCGGCAAGGCCAATCTCCCCATTCACGTAGCTTTTGAGGATGGCTTTGATCTTCTCCTGGTTATGCCCGTTCGAAGAATCCATCTTCTCCAGGGCTTGCTCGATCTGCCTGTACACAGGGTCAAGGTTGCATGAAATTTGTATTTATGCCTTATCATAGTTCAAGCGTACCCTTGTTCTGCCAACGTGCCGTGCCCTGTGAACGGGATCATCAATTCTGCGACTGATAACCATATATCCAGAAAAGCAATGAAAACGAGAGGATATCCATGGACAGGAAAAAGATTCTTCCTCTGCATCACAACTCCGTCCGTTCGCAGAATGGCAGAGGGGTTGCTTAGGGCGCCTAGAAACCTTGGAGGCATACTCATGAGATAGCCCTGGCAAAGAGAGACCAGGCCCATTGAGCCCAGGTGGAACAACCAACAGGTCCTGGTGCTTCAGACAGCCAACGTGATTCTGGCCGAAGTCTTCCATGCCCGACCTTCGGTGATGGAGGAGACGATCCAGCGGAGGACTGGCTTGTCCAATGTTCAACAAAATCTTTTGTGTCCTGTTTCGTCTTCCCTTAGCATCCAGGCACATGAGGGACTGCCGGAAAGATTAACATGACAAGACAATCTGTAATATCATGAAGCTTGATGAGCAGGTGCGCTGTCTTGCCCAGGATCTGGGCACTGATTTCTACGGAATAGCTGACTTATCATTAGCTCACGATTTCGTTTTGAATCAGGGAGGTTCGGATGCAGCCAGCTACCCCAGGGCCATATCCATCGGTATAGTGTTGCTGCATGCCATCGTGGACCAACTTCCTAGGCGAGAGGAGAGGGCAGTGGCGGTTGAATACAGACACCATGCCTATGATGTTGCAAATGAGCGTCTGGATCTGATTGCTTCGCGGCTTGGCAGCTTTTTGCAGCGTCAGGGGTACAGGGCTTTACCTATTCCTGCATCCGAGCGTATAGATGATGAGAAGATCTGCGCCATTTTTTCGCATAAGCTTGCAGCGCACTTGGCAGGCCTCGGCTGGATTGGCAAGAGCTGCCTGCTGATCACTCCGCAAGCAGGTCCAAGGGTTCGGTGGGCGAGTGTGCTGACGGATTCGCCTTTGCAGCCGACAGGTCAACGGCTTGGAGAACGGTGCGGCGACTGCCAGATGTGTGTGGAGATCTGTCCTGTTAGGGCCTTTAGCGGGCAGCCTTTCAGAGAGGATGAGCCCAGGGAGGCTCGCTACGATGCCCGAAAGTGTGAGAAGTACTTCAAGGATCTGGAGAAAAAGACCGGGTTAGGGGTTTGCGGGTTATGTCTTTATGTATGTCCCTTTGGGAAAGGGAGAGGTTGCGCTAGAGAACAAGAATAGCTTGTCGATGAGGGCAAAAGGGAGGTCCGTTCGCCACAAGAGTTCCGCCTGACGGATTAGCCATGGGGCGCAGCTTTGAGAGCATAAGGATGGGCGTGAAGGAGGTTTCGGACAGGTGGCTCAAGGCTAGTCGAGCACTGAAGAAGGAGGACCAAGTTTGCGGGCAGAGGCTAGCTGAGATGGCATTCAACTGCGTGACCCCCGACCATGATTAAGTGTATATATCCCTTGTGGCTATAGTCCGCTGGAAGCGTATGGATAGGAAGGCTCGAACTCTGATCACAGCTGTAGGAATACTACTAGTTGTTCTAGCGGTATATATGCTAGTAATAGCCGAAAATCAAGATTATCTAGTAACGGCTAAAGATCAAAACAAGCCAGTAATGGATAAAAACCCGATGAAATATCTGTTCGTTGAAGCTAGAACAATCAAGAATGGAACTGCGATAAGCGGAGAGTCAAAATTCGGTAAATATTTCATAGACGGCCCCGGGTATTATCTTAGCGGTTCAAATCTACGTTCATCAATAACCCCGGAGTTAGATTCATCGGTCAAGGCTATATACGGAAGCTATTATGAGCTTTCAGGTGATGCTGGCAGTGGTGCCAGTGGCAGCATGGATCCCATTAGAGACCTTCCTTATACCGATGGAAATGTATCAATCCTCGATATACAGGGAGATAAGGTAACCTTATCTTACGATAATAACAGCATTTCTCTACTACCAGGTGATTCTTGGAAGAACGAAACCCATCAAATAGAGAAAAGCGATTATGGAGTACAAAATGTCATCACTGCCACAGTTATTTATAACCGCGGAAAAGTGACTGTAACACCCATAGGGAGTGCATAAAAAGCTAATGGATTAGGGGCAGATAAAATAGGATTGTGCTATCATCTCATTCCCAGCACAAATATAAAACCTGCATCTCAGGCGACGTCTTAGCTGGCATAGGCCGGATATTGCCAGTAAGCTCGCCCACGACCCAAGATTTCTATGGAGATATCACATTCGCCCTGCCCGCACCTCGCCCTTATCATCTCCGACGTGCAACGCGTTAAGCCCTCGGGAGAAGCTGGCTC
>CAZPUO010000322.1:0-2759 GCA_964589745.1 uncultured Methanotrichaceae archaeon | reverse complement strand
CCACGGAGAAGGGTTTCCCACAGGCAGATCCGAGGTCCTTGCCCATACCCTGGTAACCGTAAACTGGTACGTCTATGGTCTCCAGCTGCATCCGCACATCAGCAGGACAATCGATAGCGTATATTATGAGCTTTGCCTGTCCGCCTAGTCCAGTCTCGACAGTCCTGTTCGATCCTAGCACCACATTTCCGGTTCTGATGGAACTTCTCAGAGCTCTATCTACGTTTATCATCCTATTACCTCATCTCTTACTTGCCACCAGCGTCACGTCTCCCGTGCCGAGCTGAATTGGCTGGCCCACGATGACGTTTTCCGTCACGCCTTTGAGATCGTCCACATCCCCACGTATGGCCGCATCCAGGATGTGATTAACCGTGACTTCGAAGGCCGCCCTGGCGAGCACGCTCGCCTTCTCGCCCGAAACTCCATGCCGTCCAATTTGTTTGACCTCTCCGTCCACGGTCATGATATCCGCTACCAGCATGATATGCCTAACGTCCACGGAAAGGCCTTGTTCGCGCAGGGTATCAGTGGCCTCGTTGATGATGGCATTTCGCGCTGCCTCGATGCCCAGCACCTCTCCGATCTCATTTATGTTGTTGGTCTTGATTCTGGTGGGGTCCACTCCATCAAACTGCATGACCTTCTTGAGGGACGACCCTTCTGTGTAGAGTACGTATTCGTCGCCTTCTTTGCGGATCACGACGCGCTTGATGCCCTCTACGCCTTTGAGCGAGAGCCTCTTGATCTTCTCAACCAGCTGGAGCAGCTCGCGATAAGAGGGCTCCTCGGGAACCATCACCAGCACATTCTCCTTAAGGTCGACAGAAAGACCCGTCTCCTCCTTCAACCGTTCCGCCACCTCAGTGGCTGTGATCTTGCGCTGCTCCATGGCCCCTGGGTTCAGCTCAATGATCACATTCATCTCCGCCAGGTCGGTAGCTATGGATCCCAGGTGGAGGATGGAGGTGGACTCGATGGCCCAGGCAACCTCTCTGGCCAGGTCCCGGTCGTGGGCATAATCCGGATTGAGTCGTATGGTCATGGTGGGCGTGGATGGGATCTTTCTCGCATCCACTATCTCGATAAGCCGGGGCAGACCCAGGGTAACGTTGATCTCGGCCACTCCGGCGTAATGGAAAGTACGCATCGTCATCTGTGTGCCGGGCTCGCCTATGGACTGAGCCGCGACCACACCCACGGCCTCACAGGGCTCCACTCGAGAGTGCTCGTAGTCGGCCGCCACCTGGGCTACGATCTCATCCAGCTGCTCCTCACTCACATTAGCTCCTTCCAGCCCGCCCTGGAGAGCTTCTTTGATGCTCTGGGGAAGGTCGATGCCATCCAGCCTTTCCAGAACTTCCTTATCCGACAGGCTCATGCCGATTCCTTCTTCAGCACATTCTTGATGATTCGCAAGACGTTGTCCGTGCTGGCGTAGTCGCGCCGGGAGGCATCGACGCCATCTTCACCGTACTGGAACTGAACGATCATGCCTCTTGTCTCCTTCACTGTGCCGTCGTACTTGACCTCCAGATCCTGCAGGGCATTGACCAGCCTGCGCTGCAAATATCCGCTCTGAGACGTCCTGATGGCCGTATCCACCAGGCCCTCGCGACCGCCGATGGCATGGAAGAAGAACTCCGTGGGATTCAGCCCGTCCTTATAGCTCGACTCCACGAAACCATGCGCTTCTGCGCCCAAATCGCCGCGGCGAAAATGCGGGAGCGTCCGACCGGCGTAGCCTCGTTTGATGCGCTCGCCACGCACCGACTGCTGACCGACGCAAGCCGCCATCTGGGTAAGGTTGAGCATGGAGCCGCGAGCACCGCTGACGGCCATGACGACCCCGGAGTTGTCCAATCCCAGATAACGACCGGCGATCTTGCCCGCAGTGTCCCTGGCCTTGCCCAGAGTCTGCATGATCCTCATCTCCAGGGTCTCATCCAGCGTCCTGCCGGGCAGAGGCTCGAGCTCGCCAGCATTGTAGGCTTCAATGAGCTGCTGCACCTTCTCGCGCGCCGTTCTGGTGGTATCATCAATCTGCTCCGCAGCTTCTTTGGGAATATCCTCATCATCTATGCCGAAGCTGAATCCCGCGTACATGATGCCCCGCAGGGCCAGCCGGGTCATCCTGTCCAGAAACTCGCTCGCAACGGAGGGGCTGAACTCCTTTATTATCCTGTCTGTTATCTTGCCCTTGAAGGCCCCTATAGCCTCGGCGTCGATGGTCCCCATGAGGAGCTGGCCATCGCGGATGACAACATAGGCATCGTTCTCGCAGTCCTCACCCTTGCAGACATCGCAGTTGTAGCAGAAATTGGCCTTGAAGTTCAGGTTAAGACCCCTGGGAAGGATCAGGGAGAAGACCTGCTTTCCCGTCCAGTAAGGCTTTCCTTCGGCTTCGCCCTGGGGCGCTGGCAGCTCTGATATATCAAACTTCTTGAGCAGCTCCATAACTTCCCTGCGGTCGATGGGCTTTGTCCCATGCGTCAGAAGGAAGGAACCGGTCACATAATCGTGGATGCCTCCGATGATGGGCCCGCCGAACCTGGGAGAGAGAATGTTCTCCTGCACGCGCATGAGGATCTCCGCCTCGGCACGGGCCTCCTCCGTCTGAGGAACATGCATGTTCATTTCATCCCCGTCGAAGTCTGCGTTGTAAGGAGGACACACTGCCGGATTGAGCCGGAATGTCTTGTAAGGCATCACCTTGACGCGATGGGACATGATGGACATCCTGTGCAGCGAGGGCTGCC
>CAZPUO010000321.1:0-2766 GCA_964589745.1 uncultured Methanotrichaceae archaeon | reverse complement strand
ATAAGGTTCAGACTCGTGCCACGTATCTCCGTTCTTGAACTTGGCCACAAAGTTCAAGTTGGCAGGCTCATTCAGGGCCTTTCCCGGATTATCCGACTCGATAGCGAAGCTGATGGTAAAGACCTCATCCGAGTCCATGGTGCCGATGTAGTACTCATCGGGCGAGAATCTTATGCCCTTAGCAGACGGAACGATGGTCACGGCATTGATTGTATTCTCCCGGGGATTGGCGACATTCAAGTTGAATTTGGAGGAGGCCGACTCTGCGCGTGCCATGTTCACGGCAGCCGAGTCCACTTTAATGGGAATCTCGCGGTGAATGGTGGTCATGTCGTAGCCGCCTACCACATCGAAACCGAGGAGGTAGGTGCCGCTTGTGATATTCTTGGAAGCCTTGATCCTGTAGTAGATGGTGATCTGATCATTCGGCCCCATCATGCCCAGGCTCCTATAATCATCACTGGTAACCTCGATTCCTTCGGTTCCCTCCAGATGCGTCCGGTTGAGGGGAGTTGACAGGAGGGCGCTTTGGGCGATGCTCCCAGAGCCAGCGTCTTTGCCAACACCATAGGATGCTGCTCCGTTTTGAAGCTCAATGGCCAAAATTGCCTCGTCGCCGGGCATGAGCACGGCTGGTGTGGTCGTGGGATGTATATTCACGGGCATGTGATACTCGTAAGCTGCCGCAAAGCCCGTTATCAGCAGAAGCAGAAAGAAAATTTGAAGGTATCTTTTCATGATGCATTCTCCAGAATGCGTCCGTCTCTGAGCCTTATGACGCGACTGCAGTTCTCCGTTATCTCAGGATTATGGGTGACCATGATGATGGTGCGTCCCTCTTGGTTCAATTTGGTGAGGATGTTCATAACTTCATCGCTGTTTTTAAGATCAAGATTTCCAGTTGGTTCATCAGCGATTATGATCTTGGGGTCGTTGGCCAGAGCTCGAGCTATGGCCACTCTCTGACGCTCTCCGCCCGAGAGGCGAAGCGGGCTGAAGTCAACCCGATGCGCAATATTCACGGCTTGAAGCAGCTTCAGGGCCCGGGCTTTCCGCTCTTCGCGCCCAACACTGGCTAAAATCATGGGCGTCTCCACATTTTTCTGGACAGTGATCCGACCGATGAGGTTGAAGGTCTGGAATATGAATCCCAGCTCCTCACGTCTAATCCGGGCCAGCTCATCATCTGAGGTCTGGCTTATATCCTGGTCCAGGAGCATGAACTTGCCGCTCGACGGTCGGTCCAGGCAGCCCACGATATTCATGAGTGTGGACTTGCCGCTGCCGGAAGGGCCCATGAGTGCTATAAACTCGCCCTCCTCTATCTTCAGGTTTATGCCTTTCAGCACGGCAAACTCACTATCACCGATATAGTAGGTCTTGTGGATGTCTTTCAGCTCTATCAAACTAATGATTGGACTGAACCCCTGGTAGTAGACAGATAGTTAAGCAATGGTATTTAAGGCAACCTCCATTTCGAACTGATCCGGAGATTGGTAGTCAAGAGCTGAATGCAGCCTCTTCTGGTTGTATACCTTCTCGATAAAATGCCATATGTTTCTGAGGGCTTCTTCAAATGTTTCGTATTCATTCAGGTATATCTCCTCCCATTTTAGTGTCTTGATGAAGCTTTCCGCGAATGCATTGTCGTATGGATTTCCTTTTCTGGACATGCTGATTTGGATCTCATGCTCCTTGAGACAATCAACATACTCTTTTGATGCGTATTGCACGCCTTGATCAGAATGATGAATGAGGCCCTGAATGGGTTCCGTCAAGCGATTATCCAATGCTTTGGCCAGGGCATTCATGGTCAACTGGCTTCCCAGGTTCCTGCCCAGCTCCCAGCCGATGCACTTTCTGCTGCAGAGGTCCAGGATCACTGCCAGATAGATATGTTCATGCTGCAACTGAACATAAGTGATATCCGAAGCCCAAACCTGGTTCAATCCCGTGATCTTAGTGCTCTTCAGAAGGTTTGGATAAACAGGTAGGCCGTGACTGGAATCGGTTGTCACCGGCTTAAATTTCTTCTTGAGGCACAGCAGGTTATCCTGTCGCATCAGTCTCAGCACGCGCTTGTGGTTAACCGCATAGCCGCGATTCTGGAGTTCTGCCGTAATCCTCCGATAACCGTAGCCAGGAAATTCCAGCGCAATCTCCTGAATCTGGCACTTCAGATCCAGATTTTCGCTATTCACAGATGGATTCATTTCCAGTTGTTTCAGCCATTTGTAGTAGCCGCTGCGACTTACTTCGAGTGCCAGACAGGAGTGATATACTGGCAACTGAAGGCCATCTGAATAAGCATCTTGGATAATCATATAGCGTCCCTCAGCGTCGGCTTTTGTCTCTCCTCCCGAACTTTCTTCTGCGTCATGGCGAAGGCTTTTTTTAAAAGCTCATTCTCGGCATGAGACTGGCCGAGCAGCCTCTCAAGCTCCGCAATCCTTGCCTCGTACTTGTATCTCCTGCCGTTGCCGCTGAACGCTCTTTCGGGATTTTCGGCCAATTCATCTCTCCACCGGCAGGGTAGGCTCGGATGGATGCCATGCTCGCGGGCGATCTGAGCCAATGGCTTGCCAGCCTCAAGCTCGGCTACTACTGATATCTTGAATTCTCGGTCGTAGCGGCGCCTCGTTTTCTTCATGTACTTCCCTCCTTGAGTTGGCATTGCTTAACTTATTGTCCACTCGGAGGGGTTCACTCCAATATTGCTGTGATGGATCGGGGATTCTTCAGCTTGGGCAATCTCTGTGAATTAGT
>CAZPUO010000320.1:0-2776 GCA_964589745.1 uncultured Methanotrichaceae archaeon | reverse complement strand
GCTGCCCGCCGCGAGCCACCATCATCTGCGTCATCTCGTAGACGAACATCTGCATGAGCTGCTTTATGGCCTCGTAGTCCAGGCCCTCGAAGTAGGGCGCGATGAAGGTGAGGAAGTTGTAGAATCCCTGCCCTCCGGCAAAGTTGGTCTGGGCGCTGCCCAGGGCCTTGACGGCATGCAGAATGGCGACTTCCGGTTTCTTGGCCGGACCGGCAACGCTGGCCTTCGTGCCTAAACCGTCAGGCATCAGGCCGTAGTAAAAGAAGTAACGCAGATCCCAATCTTGACAGTTGTGAATCAGCAGGCCATCTGAGGCAAAATAAGTGTGGCTCTCTTCGTCTTCTCCTTCGAGGAACAGGTCGTAGACATATTCACCAGAAGGCTTGGCAAGAACGATCTCCGTGACCCCTTCCTGTCTCGGGCTCTTGTGAATCTCATTGACGGCAGCCAAGAACCTCTCGATGTGCCCTTGCCTCTCGTCGTAAAATTTTGCCACTCTGCTGAAGGCCAAGATGTTCCGGAAGCCATTGAGCTGTATCCTGTAAAGGGTTCGCCTCTCCTCACCCTCGTAGAGCTCCACTATTTGCGGATTAATTCCCAAGGATGTCAGGAGCAAAGAAAGTTCCTGGCGTAGCATCTCCGAAGCTGTGGTATAGTTTACGATGCAATCGGATTTTTCCGGCCGGTAGAATGCTGAGCCATCGCCGGTAAAGAGTGCACTGAGGAAGCTAGAAAGAAGCTCGTCGTTCAGATGGTAGACGATATTGGGAAGCCTCTTATTGTGGCTTTTGCCCGATATGCCGAAGACGTACCTGAAGAGCAAGTAAATCAGCTTGCCGCCAAAGTATACTTGTTTGGCTCTATCCCATTCACCCTCTATGCCATAAATCACTCTGGTGGAGGGATTGCCTTCGGTCAGAGTTGCGTAGCTATTGAGAGCGCCTCTAGCATAGCACTTTACTGCTCCTGAATGCTCGCTGCCGGTTATAGCCAAATTGTAACTGCAGGCTTCCTGGATGTTGTAGTTGCCCTCAGAGATGAAGAAGCCCAGCAGCTTAGCGACATCCGAGGTAAGGGGAAAGATCACGGGAAGATCGTGCTCACTGCCAGCCACGCCTAACCTCAAATCCATAGAGTGGTTCTGATCATAAAGCTCGCAAAATCTCTTGAAGAGGGAGATGGGCATTATACCCTTGGTGAACCACTCCTTGTGGTGCTCGACACCCAACGCTCTGGATATCTCCGAGAATGACCCGCATTTTCCTTCGGCGATAATTTGTTGGAAGAGGGAACGAGCGCCGCGCACAAAGACATTCTCCAGGAGTGAAGCAGGAACTTTATCCACGAATTCGCTTATCAGATCTAAGCTTTCTATGGGCTTGCCACGCAGATTTAGGCCAAACTCACGGGCTCCGCCCAAGACGTCCCCTGGTTTAATCTCTTCCGCCTTTTTTATGCCCTCGCCCTTTACCGGTATTCTGTGCTCTCTGGTGACCTTCAGGGACTTGCCGCTGGAGGTCGTTATCTTCAGCAGCTCTTTATCAGCTAGGCGTCGCGAGACCTTTTTGACCTTTTTGGGTCCCTGGGGTGAGATGGCAAAGAGACCCTCAGGATAATAATAATCGCCCTCGAAGGGCAGCTCATCTGGCCGCACAGTTATATGCCTGCCTTTCGAGATTACAGGCACGACTGTGCTTCCGTCCAGGCAAAACGGCCTGGTTCCAAAATATTCCAGATCGTGAATGTGCAGGTCTCCGGCCAGATGACGGTCGGCCAGATAGGGCGGCAGCAAGAGCAGATACTGCTCCTTGCTGATCTTATCCGCCTTCTTCTTGTGGCTGGTCTCTGCGTTCTCCTGCAGATTTGCATTCTCCTTGGCCTCGAAGCCAGTGCCGATGTCGATGAGGTGAGCATCAAAGACGGGTGTTCCCACTCGGGTGCAGATGTTCCTCCACTCCGGGTGGTGTCGCTCCAGGAGGACGACATTCATGATCTCCCGGACCAGGGGGCCACTGAGGTACTTCACATTCATCCATCGAATGCGGCGCTCCACCTCTCGGGAAATATCGTTCGCCTCTTCCTCGGTGATACCGGGTGCCCTATAAAATTGTTCGGATAGCTTCGTCTCCTTCAGGAGCTGCTTGGCTATGGCTTCTCTGTTCCAATGCAGGAGATGCCCATCTGTGGTCCTAACTTGTGGCATCTCGGATACGATGACTCCTGTCAACGTCAACTGCTTATTCTTCCCATTCACGGCAGCCAACTCCTGATGAAAGTGTATATTACAGCTGTTTATTGAATCTACAGAATATCTCTCTTTACTGAATAGCTAATTAAACTCTTTCCTTGCACAGTTTAAATTTATTTACCAATTATTAGATGATCCCATCATAAATAAAGTATGAGCGCGTGGGCCGTGAAAGTGTATTCAAGTCAACTCATTCACACTTATAAATAAGAAGCAAACAATGCGCGATGCCCCATAAGCAATGGTGCACATACCTCATTTTGCCTTCCTTGTGCGTTATTAATGGGGCGAATTTGAAAAGGACGCTCCCTTAGGTTTAATTTTGTCTGTGATCTGCGAGCATCTGTGAATATTTGATATCATAAATAGTATATTAATTCGATATCGGTTTTAACATTTGCCCTTTGGTCGTCCTGTTAATGCACTGAAAAAGCTCAAACAATTAATTCCATGAGAATTTTCGGGTCGTGTCTCTAATCTACTGAAAAGTATATATTGCGTTGCTGCACCATATTCCTCAGGGGTAGC
>CAZPUO010000319.1:0-2792 GCA_964589745.1 uncultured Methanotrichaceae archaeon | reverse complement strand
TGTTAATGTTCTAAGATTTTGTCACCTTTAAGTGTTCTGAGAAAATGTCACCATATGGTGATATTGAACGTGAAAGAAACAAGAAGGTTACAGGTATTGAACGAGATAGACAGGAAGCATATCACGGCCAAGCAGGGTTCCGAGCTATTGGGGATTTCAATCCGCCAGGTTAGGAGGCTCCTGGCAGCTTACAGGCAGGAAGGTGCTGCTGCGCTATCACATCATAATCGTGGCCGCAAGGCAGCTCATGCCCTTGATGAAGCGGTCAAGGCACAAGTCTTGGAACTATCAAAAGCGAAGTACACTGGATTCAATGTTCAGCATTTCACTGAGGCATTAGCTGAACGAGAGCAGATCAGTCTGTCACGCTCGACAGTACGGCGTATCCTTTTGAACGCTGGGATCCAGGGACCTCGCAAGAGACGTGCTCCCAAACATCGTACCCGGCGTGAACGTTGGTCCCAGGAAGGACAGCTTCTCCAGATCGATGCCAGCCATCACAATTGGCTGGAAGACAGGGGGCCGAAATTAGCTCTGATCGGAGCGATAGACGATGCCACCGGCAAAGTGGTTCATGCCTTTTTCCGCTATCGTGAGGACTCAGAGGGATACTTTCGCCTTTTGAAGCGGATCGCAGCCAATTATGGGCTTCCTCACGCCTTTTATCACGATGGACACAGCATCTTCGTACCACCCAATGGCGAGGAACCATCGATTGTTGAACAACTGGCAGGCAAAAAGCATCTCACCCAGTTCGGCCGGTTACTCGACGAACTGGGCATTATATCCATACAATCACGATCTCCTCAGGCTAGGGGCCGTATAGAACGTCTTTGGGGGACCTTCCAAGATCGGTTGGTGAGCGAATTACGGCTGGCCTCCGCCAGTACCATCGAGGAGGCAAATCAAGTACTACTATCCTACCTGCCTAAACACAATGCAAGGTTCGCAGTTCCCGCTCGACAACCCGGATCGGCTTTCAGCAAACCACCTGCTAACTGGGATGAGCACTTCTGTTTCAAATACTCAAGAGTGGTAGGGTTAGACAATGTGGTTCGCATTGGCCCGCATAGACTTCAGGTTTTACCCGGCAATGGCAAATCCAGCTTTGCACGTAGTAGGATCGAGGTCCATCATGCTTTCGATAATACCCTCACTGTCTACTGTCAGGGACGGAAGCTGGAAACCAAACCGGCTGTCGCTGAGCCTGCCCTGCTCAGAAGACCGCAAATTGATTTAAAAATAGGCACTAAACAGAGAATCTATGCCAGGCCAGCTCCAGATCATCCTTGGCGCGGAAAATTCAGAAAACATGTCGATAGGGGGTGACAAAATCTCAGAACATTGAGGGTGACATTTTCTCTGGACAGCAACATAACTCCGTGAAGGAAGGCAACAAAATTACCTTATTGGTGGGCCACTATGGACAGTTACCGGACTCGTATTTGATAACAGGAAGCTAATTCCAGCGATGCAGGAATTGCTCATAACATCTTTACAGTATGCACTATGATAACAATACGCTAGATTGATATTGTCACATGGACATAGGAACACGTAATTTTGGTTCCATTTTATCTAGCACTGGCAATGTTACTCTAATTGATCGCTGTCAGGCGTTTCTCATTCTGAATTATTACCGTAGGATTAGGACGGGCTTTCGAAACGGATAGTCCTCTTTCCTTGAGAAGAGCAATGTGCTCTTCCATACCCCATTTCGCTTTATAAAGGCAATCCTCGATGGAATGCCCTACACCAGTAAAGCCTTCAAGTTCGGGTGAATAAAATGCGAAGAAGTTGGGATCTTGGGTAGCTTCTATTATCAGAGAATATTTTAATTCAATCATCACAATTTCCTCTTCAAACCGGCTGCTTTTAATATAGCGTCACAAGTTCCAGTAGGGACCTCTTTTGAAGCATGATAATCGATACGAATCAACTTAGCGAATCCTGATTTGCCATAATAACGGATGGAACCTTTTTCGCGCAAAATCTCAAATCCTTTTCGTTCTAAAAGTCTGACCAATTCGCTGAATTTCACTGGCTTTGTCGCCTTACCAAATAATTATAGCATAGCTTCCATACAGAGGGTGTAACAGTAGCAGGATAACTTGGCGGAAATAATTTTTAGAGCGATAATCAAAAATTGTGACAAAATCTATCTGTCTTGGGATTCTGCCTCTTGGCATTTCTCTCGAAGACTCAAAGCCAAGGTCGCCAAAGTAAATCGTCCGCCGTATAGGAGGAATTGTGGGACAGCGAAAGTAACTCTCGTGCCTCTTCCGACCTCAGCGCAATTCCTCAATGTAATTGAATCCGTATTTAGTGGTATGGCAAAAGCTGTTATACACAATAGCAATTATCAATCGGTAGAAGAGGTTCAAGAGGGATATACCGAAGAACGCAATCTGCATTTCCTCAACTATCCCAAAATCGCTGGCAATACACTCTGGCGAAAGGCACATGCGATCAGCAGATTTAGTGAAAGCCAAAATTGTAAAGACAGGCGCTTCAGATAAATTCCATTGTTAAGAAACCATAAAGACAAATTGTTTATTTGTGGGTAGGGGTATAAAAGCATTGGTTTCTTAATGCGGATCGCTTTTCATTACAATAAGATTGCAGGAAACAGGCCGAAGGAAAGCAAGAATTTAATCAAGGGCGCTGTTCGGACATTTGGTTCGGGAACTGTCTTGAATGGTGTCAGTTTTACGATGGATGGTGGGCCATTGTGGACTCGAACCACAGACCCCAGTCTTATCAGGACTGTGCTCTAACCAACTGAGCTAATG
>CAZPUO010000318.1:0-2796 GCA_964589745.1 uncultured Methanotrichaceae archaeon | reverse complement strand
GCTATGCCTATTGCCTATCTATGGGCGAGGACCATCACATGTGAGGGGCCGGGATGTGGAGTCGAGGTGCCTCTGATGCGATCGCTTTGGCTGGCCAAGAAGGGTAAGCGTTCTGTGGCTCTGAAGATGCTTCTTGACCGAGAGAAGAAACAAGTGGATTTCGAGATCATTCATGATGTCCAGGAGAGGGATGTAGTCTCGGGGACGGTCAAGAGGGGTTCGGCCACATGTCCCGTATGTGGCTATACTACGCCGGTAGCATCGGTCAGAAAGCAGCTCAAGGCCCGTAAGGGAGGAGCGGCGGATGCCAGGCTATTTTGCGTCGTGACGACAAGGCCAGGACAGCAAGGGCGGTTTTACCGGCTGCCGACGGAGAGAGATCTAGAAGCGGTGAAGAGGGCGGCGGAGGAGCTGGAGCGGAGGAAGGCAGTGCACACCGAGGAGCTATCACTGGTGCCGGATGAGCCAACTCCTCAAGGTGGAGGCAGTGGCGCTGGAAGAGCGTTCTCTCAACGAAATTATGGCATGGATCGCTTCGAGGATCTATTCACACCCAGGCAGTCCTTGGCGCTGACCACGTTAGTCCGTCTGGTGCGGGAAGCTGGGCGGAGGCTTGCAGAGGAGAAGGACTCCGGGATGGCTGCGGCGGTGCAGACGTGCTTGGCATTAGCAATGGATAGACAAGCTGATTTCTCTAGTAGTCTGGCATCATGGTGGGGTGGTGGCGAAAAGATCCAGCATACATTTACACGGCAAGCCTTGCCAATTATATGGGACTTTGCTGAAGGGAATCCATGGTCCAACTCAACGGGATGCTGGTCAGGAGCTTATGAATGGGGAGCCCTCTTATGCGATCATGGATTTAAATCATTAGATCATAGAGGCCATTCAGAATGCGCATCTGCTACGATTCATCCGCTACCAGATGATGCAGCAAATGTTATCTTTACAGATCCTCCATATTACGATGCAGTACCTTATGCGGATTTATCAGATTTCTTTTTTGTTTGGCTCAAGCGAACTATAAGAGACTTGCATGGAAGAAACCTCTTAGAAGAAGCTGCACCAAAAATCGACGAATGTATTGTAGATGAAGTAAAGGGCAAGAATAATTCCTATTTTGAGTCAACAATGGCTCAGGCCATGTCTGAGTCTCGTAGGGTTCTAACACCAAACGGCATTGGTGTCGTGGTCTTCGCTCATAAGTCTACTAGCGGATGGGAGGCGCTGCTTCAGGCCATGATAGATGCAGGCTGGATCTTTACAGGTTCCTGGCCCATCGACACAGAGATGGGCACTCGACTTAGAGCTATGTCCTCCGCCGCCCTCGCCTCTTCAATCCATCTGGTCTGCCGTCCCCGTGAAAATCCAGATGGCTCTGTTCGAGAAGACGACGTAGGAGACTGGAGGAATGTTCTCCAAGAGCTTCCGGAGCGTATTCATGCATGGCTTCCTCGACTGTCCCAGGAAGGCGTCGTGGGCGCAGATGCCATCTTCTCTTGTCTGGGTCCTGCCCTGGAAATTTACAGCCGTTACTCCAAAGTAGAGAAGGCCTCCGGCGAGCAAGTCACCTTGCCGGAGTACCTGGTGGAGGTCTGGGCTGCAGTTTCTAGAGAAGCTCTGAGCACCATCTTCTCCGGAGACACTACTGGCTTCGAGGAGGATGCCAGACTCACAGCCATGTGGCTTTGGACCCTCTCTGCCGGCACCAATGGCAGCGGCAAAGATAACGAAGACCCAGAAGAAGAGGTGGAAGAAGCTCCTACCAAGCCCAAGCTGAGCGGCTTCGTTCTGGAGTACGACGCTGCCCGCAAGATATCCCAGGGCCTGGGTGTCCGTCTCGAAAACCTGCCCAGCATGGTGGAGATCAAAGGCGACAAGGCCCGGCTGCTGCCCGTCTCTGAGCGTGCTCCCTATCTGCTGGGCCAAGAAGCCATGCCCGTCAGAAAACGCAAGAAGGACAAGACGACGCAGATGACATTTGGAGGGGGAGAATCACCTGCCGAGATTATGAAGAGTCCTGCTATCGAGAAACCCTTCTCTCCCGGTCCGACCGTCTTGGATCGAGTGCATCAGGCTATGCTGCTCTTTGGCGAGAACCGCGGTGAGGCCCTGAAGAGCTTCTTGCTGGAGATTGGCCAGGATCAGAGCTTCTGGAGTCTAGCTCAGGCATTGAACTCTTTGTATCCTGCAGGCTCTGAGGAGCGCCGCTGGGTGGAGGGCGTACTGGCTCGCAAGAAGAGCCTGGGGCTATGAATAGCCTTGATCTGAAGAGGGCTTTCTTCGATACGGCGAGGCAATATGAGTTCGCCTCACCCCTCAGAGAAGCTGCCCTCGCCGAGGACATGACCTCCTGGACCAGACATCTCACTTCTGCGGTGATCAAAACCTGCCAGAGCCTGGGCTGGCAGGCTGCCGCCAAAGGCGAGAAGCTCCATTTTCTGCCCGAAGCCCGTTATGAATACCTGACCATCGATGTGATGGCCTTTCCACCGACCTCTGCCCGCTGGCCCCTGCCTGTAGCGGCCTTCGAGCTGGAGAACAGCCGGGACCGCATAGCCTACTCCTTCTGGAAGCTGATGTGTCTGCGCGTTCCATTGAGAGTGCTCTTCTGCTATCGTCAGGATGCCTCAGAGCGAGACGCACTGATACGCCTGCTGCAAGACGAGATCCTTCTTCCACATGGGATGCCCCCGGAAGGCGATACTCTGCTGGTGGTGGGCAGCAGGGACGAGTCCTCTGTCTTTCCCTATGGCTTCTTTCGCTGGTGGAGGCTTAACCCCAACACCATAAGCT
>CAZPUO010000317.1:0-2803 GCA_964589745.1 uncultured Methanotrichaceae archaeon | reverse complement strand
TCTCCCAAATCTCGGTCTTCTTGAGAAGGTGCGTGTCCTTGGTGATCCAGTAGTAGGCCTGCAATGTCATGTTGCTGTAGAGCGAACTGAAGTTCATGGGCAACATGGACATGTAAGAGTCGGTCTGCGTTGAGAGCTGATCCGCAAACGAGGCCGTATCTATGTCCACAAGCAGCTTGTAGCAGTCCTGGCCGTCAACCATCTCAGAGCCCAATAATGTGAGATTGGAATGGTTGAGAATATCGACCTGCTGATTCATGGTATTTTGCTGGGACCAGGCCAGAGCCATTCCGGGAAGCTTTAGAGCTGTCCAGTTCCTGTCTATCTTCAGGTAAAGGGTATCATTGAGAAGGTACTCCTCCACGGTCATGGCTGTGACGTTCTTATCATCGGCATCTGGCACTGTAAGAGACGCCAGGACCATCTTCATGGCGCGATCGGTCGTGTTCGCGGAACAAAATCCGAGAGATCGCGAGGAGAGCTTCTGGGTCTCATTTGAAGTAAGGTTGGTAAGATCGATGCTCTGCTCCATCTCCATAGTGAAGCGGTAGGATTCGAGCTTTGCGGACGAGTCGGCCACCAGAGCCTGCAGCTCAGAGGCATTCAGTTCTTCGGATACGACGCTTTTCATCTGACCGAAAGCGCCTGGGAAGCCAAGCAGCATCGCAGCCAGCACGAGAGGAATCAGAGATCTCATGGCTACAAGTGGACCGGGAAAGGGTAAATCTTTTTTGCTCTGTTCCAAAGCTTCAATCCTTCGGGGGGCGGGATGTCTTCTTCTATTTCTGACATTACACCGTCCGGCCTAAAGTGGCCAGGAAGAGAATGAAGAAGATCCAGCCCAGCAAGCGCAACAGCACGATCACGTACCTGGCGCTTGCCTGAGGTGCGAACTCTTTCGGCCTGGACGAGATGATGTTGCTTGCCCCCGATGTGTAGTAGGTGGCGCCAAGTAGAAGAGCCTCCAAAAAGGAGACTCCTTTGGATTGGTCATCTTTCTTCTTGATAGTACTGGACCTCCAGAAGAATACGCCTGCCATCAGGATGAGGAGAGCCGACCAGCCCAAAGGCTGCCATGGTTGCAGCCCATATCCATAAGACCACCAGGCCAGCGAATCGAGGAACCATGTTAAATATTCCCGCCGGCGCCACAGCTCCCATCCGTGCTTGCAGCGGTAAGAATAGTAGCATTTATTGGCGTCATCGGTGAAGCCGAGCTTCTTGAAGTTCTCTATCAGCAGAAAATAAGCAGTGTCGTCGTAGGCCAGGTCGTGGACATGGGACAAGCGCATATTCAGATTGTCGTATTTTGTCCTCTGTAGGGAGAGGGTGCCGTTGAACCAGGTGCCATCGAAGAGGGACTCGCCTTCAAATTCAGCGTAGTCAAAGTTTGCATCCAGGAAGTGAGCATCAATGAAGGTGGCTGTATTCTTAAATTGGGCCGCCTTGAAATCGGCTGGCCCTTTGAATTGAGCCAATCTGAAATAAGCAGCTTGATCAAAGATGGATTCATTAAAACGAACTGAGTTATTGAACTCAGCTCCAGCGAAGCGAACATAGAACCTGTGAAGTAGGCAGGACCATTGAATTTAACAAGGCTAAAATCGGTGCTGTTCTGCAAAATTACATTGGTTAAATCCAATGTGCCATTAATTGTGGCACGACTAAAATCTATCTTGGATGTGACAACTTTCACTTTGTTCGATATACCATAGGATCCATTCGTAATCCGCTGCACTCGATCAGGTTTTAGGTTCCAAGCTCTGATATTTAAATTGCCATCTATAACCCGACCTTGGAAGTCCGCTTCCTCTTCATTTTCGATCTTCTTACGTACTTCATCGGCCTTCACTGGGCCGTTGATCTGCGTTGCCTGACTCATCGCTAACAACAGCAGCATCGATCCAAGAAAAAGAGCCAGAATCCTCCGGCGCATCCTTCTCACCGCTTTCTACAAATATTGCATAAGACAGCCGGGATACATTATAAACTTTGTGCGTTGATGTAGAAAAAAGATGCTTTGGGAAAGGTCACTCGACCTTCTTGAACATGGCTCCCTTCACGCCGCAGACCGGACACCTCTCGGGAGCCTCGCGCTCAACGGTCATGCCGCAGACGGGGCAAACGAAGTAAGGATAAGATTCCTTCACGGTCTCCAGGCCCTCCAGCATCGCGTGATAAAGCTTGGCATGATACTCCTCCACAGCGTTTGCGTAGCTCAGCGTTCGCTCGGCATCCTTTGCCCCCTCCGCCCTGGCGATTTTGATCATCTCCGGGTACATCTCCTTGAACTCGTGCGTCTCGCCCGCAATGGCCTCGCGCAGGTTCTCCTTGGTAGCCTTGATAGCTTTTTGGGCGCGCAGGTGATTTGCAGCGTGGACCGCCTCCGCCTCGGCCGCCGCCCGGAAGAGCCGGGCCGCCTGGGGATAGCCGTCCCTGTCCGCCTGGGCAGCAAAAGCCGTGTACTTCCTGTTTGCCTGCGATTCGCCGGCAAAAGCCTCCTTGAGAGCATCTTCAGTCTTGGTCATGGCTAAGGACTCCTCTCCAAGTTATGCATTGTTATATTTCAAAAAAAGGAGCTTTCAGCCCATAAACCTTTGCAGCGATCTATAAATCCCGGTAATGCAAAGGTCAATCCCAGAATGTCCGAAAACATCATTGAGGTCAATAACTTGGACCACAGCTACGGCGAGTTCAAGGCCGTGGACGATGTCTGCTTCTCTGTAAAAGATGGCGAGATATTCTCCTTTCTCGGCCCCAACGGCGCGGGCAAGAGCACAGTCATCAACATCCTCATCACCCT
>CAZPUO010000316.1:590-2819 GCA_964589745.1 uncultured Methanotrichaceae archaeon | reverse complement strand
ACTTACGGGAAGACCGTGGAAGAGGCCATTGATATGGCCAAGGACGCAATCAGGGGCTACGTCGAGAGCCTCATTGAAGATGGCGAGGAGATCCCCTTGGAAGAGGAGATTATTGAGTGCAGGCTAACTGTGGAGGCACATGCCTAAGCTGCCTTCTCTTTCTCCTCGAAAAGTCGTAATGATTCTTGAAAAGAAAGGTTTCATATTGAAGAGAGTAACAGGGAGCCATTACATCTTTGCCCATCCGGAAACGAAGAGAAGAGTAACAGTTCCTTGCCATAGCGGCCACGACGTAGCCAGAGGGACCCTTCTCCAGATTCCAGAAGATGCCGGAATAAGCAAAGACGAGCTACAAGACCTGCTCTGACCAACTTAAAAAATTTTCATTGAGTCTCCAACTTCCCAAATGCCTCACGATCAGAATACATTGCTGTAAGGGCGATCCTCGCCCTCAGCAGCTCTCTTATCTGGCTGCCTTCATCAGTGCTGTCAATCTATTCCCTACCGCCGCCCTCACCGCCAAGCCGCATCCCTGCCGCCCCCACGAGCGGGCGCGCGTGCCCGCGGGCGGGGCCGCAGGCGATCCCGCGCGACCGCAGCACAAGCGACCCGCGCCCCCGGCCACCTCCCTCGCGGGCAGCATTCCACGCAGAGTACGGAGCTGCCAAACGAGATCCTGCTTGGCGCTGATGGAAAAAAGCAGGAGAGGCTTGCCATCTTTCGCAATCCTTATAGTCTAAAAGGGAGCAGTACCTATCATGCCTGTCGCTGTGAAAGTCTCCAAGCGGAAATCCACCGAATCCGAAGAAGATGATATTGCCACAGGCATCATCAAAGGGCTCCAGGACTTTAAAGAGGGACGGTTGACCCGCTTCAAGAATGCTGATGACCTGGCAGAACACTTTCGCAACCTGTAGACCGCTATGGCTTTCCAGACCATAGCAACATACTATTTTGATAAAAAATTTAAAAAGCTAACTAAAAAAGATGGACTATTAAAAGAGCGAGTTATCAGAAAACTCCAAGAGATCAGCATCAATCCAGAAATCGGAGAGCCTAAACGTCACGCTCTCAAGGGTCTTCGCAGTGAACATCTTGATCCTTTTGTTATTATTTATATTATAATTAAAGATATAGTTTATTAATAAACTTTGATAACCATGATAAAGCCTATGATGTAACTCCTCAAATCCTGGATACCCTACTAAACGATTCCCCGACCATTGAAGTCCTGGAGAACGCCGGGATCACGCCAGATGAATACATCCACTTTATGAAATCTCTTAGAAAAAGGAAGTGAACCAATCTCACTCAACTGGAGCGAAGGCGATGAAATGACCTGTGTTCTAGTCAGCACAGAACAGCGCTTCCAATCCACATCCCTGCCGCCGCCAAAGCCCGCATCCCTGCCGTCCCCCACACGAGCGGGCCAGCGGGCGCGACCGCAGGCGATCCCGCTATCTGGTGCTGTCCATCTTTATCCTTTTAGAAGAATTACCCCGTAAAAGTAACCAAGACCATAGGAATATTATCACAAAAAAAGATAAATAGTTACAGGATTCGCCAAGCTTCCAGGACGGAGGGGGAGACGAGGGCCCCTGACCCAAACCCTTTTCTTACTAAAGAGCGCATACCACATGAAAATGAAGCTCAGAATTACAATCACCGGCCCAAAAGTTCACGACGTAGGCTATCGATACTTCCTGATGAGTCGGGCCATGTCCTCCAGGATCAGGATGTTCGAGGCTCACAACATCGAGGGCGATGGAAGAGAAGAAGTGCTAGTCCTAGTCGATGGAAGCGAGCAGGAGATCGGGGCCTTCAGGGCTCTGGTAGAGACCAAACAGCCAGAGCGTGCCGAAGTATCGAACGTTATCATCGAGGACTACGACGGCGAGGTCATGAGGGTCGGAGAGTATGCCCAGTTTTGCACAACAGTCCAGATGAACAAGGCCATCCCTCAGCTCCTGGATATGAAGGATGGTTTAAAATCACTGGTGGACGGGCAGAACGAGATGGTCAATGAAGTGAGAGGCCTTCGGGAGGATATAGCAGTGAAAAATGACACCGAATGGCAGGCCCGGATGGAGAAAGATATCCGAATCATCAAGAGTAAACTGGGAATTCGGTGAATCCCTTGGTTCTCTTGCTCCATGCTGCTCTCCGCTCATCCGCGCTGCCAATCCGCATCCCTGCCGCCCCCCTCACGAGCGGGCCAGCGGGCAGGCG
>CAZPUO010000316.1:0-580 GCA_964589745.1 uncultured Methanotrichaceae archaeon | reverse complement strand
AAGAAAACTTGGATGGATACCAAAGCAATAGGCTTTTCCCAGCCTGAGGGATTAGAGCTGTAATGGGCGCCCCGTCCGGGCCGCCTCCCCGGCGGGCTGCCTTCATCCGCGCTGCCAATTCACATCCCTACCGCCGTCTTCACTGCCAATCCGCATCCCTGCCGCCCCCCCCGCGAGCGGGCCAGCGGGCAGGCGGGCGGGGCCAGCGGCGATCCCCGCTCGACCAGGAAAGATAAGCATTAAATTCTAATGAGGGCCAATAGGATCTCGATATGTTTGCAGAGTATATCAGAGCTGCTTTGAAGAGAGCCGAGTACATATCTCTTGAAGATGGAACATTTGCGGCGCGCGTGGACGGTCTCAGAGGTGTGATAGCGACAGGCCCAACCGTGGAAGAGTGCCGAGAGGACCTTATCGAGGTTATCGAGGAATGGATAACCATACGGCTTGAGAGAGGGCTGGATATTCCGGCTTTGGACGGCCATACGATAGGAGTCTCTCGGGAGTCGATGGCCGTTGTCTAAGCTAGTCCCAGTGCCGTACCGAGTCCTCATCACAAAGTTAAGGAACCTTGGCTTTG
>CAZPUO010000315.1:0-2847 GCA_964589745.1 uncultured Methanotrichaceae archaeon | reverse complement strand
AACAGAACCGAGAAAACTCTAATCTATGCTGGACTATAAAATGGGGTAGGGTCATTATATAATGAGGAAATGGGATCAAGAGAGTTGCTTGCTTTGTGATTCCTATATATGCTCTAGTGCTCTGGGTAGATGCAAGAGCTTTTAATTGGTTCTGGAAGCTGCTCGTCTGAAAAGCCGCAAATAGATATGTTGGATCCAGTATCTCTTCACCCTTAATCCTATAGTACGTAACCTGAGGAGATAGAATAACTACTGGATATGTGTTCTGGAGAATGGACGTCTCACCGATTGTTCCCTTGTGGGTTAATAGAACATCACCAGGTTTGGAGAAGCCAATTCGAAGCCTTGATAACCAATCTTCGCTCAGGAATTTCACTTCCTTAAATGAGACTTTTCCACTTCGCACGCAGTTGGCTGTTATGAAAGGAACTCCCTTGCCTCCAAAGTCTTGCTGCTTAGGATGCTTTTCTCCATGATTTCCATCTTGTATTTCACCAACTATTCCTCTCCTCAATAAATCACCTATTTTCAGAACTTCCCAGTTCTCTGGCATTGGACCGATTTCGGTCTCCTTTAGTGGCACGTGTTCTGCTTCGGATAGTGGAACGGGACCGTAGGTGAAGAGGTGGCCTATGAGGGATTTTTTGAGCTCGCGGACGGCAATTATGAGCTTATCCTGGGCTTTGATGGCTCGCTGGATGATGGAGATGACATGGGCGATGGCGCGCTGCTCGGGTAGAGGCGGGAGACTAATCATAAAACTGGAGATGTCGCTATTAGTGATACCGCCAATCAAACCATGGTAGGCCTCTCTGACTTGGTATTGCCCGAAATCAGAGAACATGAAAAAGAATATGAATTGATTAAGCAACGTGGCGCTACAGTTACTTCTTATTATGAATAAATGCTCGTTTACGGCCATGTCTATACCATTTATGCTTTGGATATAAGCTACTTTTCCTGTTTTCGCACCATCTTTACAGATGATCACGTCTCCCGCACATAGTCTGCCTTTTCTCAAATCTTTAAAAAATTGCCTCGATATGTATTTGGGATTAGACAAATTTAGGTTACCAAAATCTCCTATATGCTCCCCACCAAGACTTAAGACCTCGCCAATTTCTAATGCTCCTCCTCTCATTCTTTTACCAGTTTCAAAAAAGGCAACGTCTCCTAACCTTCTTATGTCCCACTCTTCTGGCAGGGGGCCAAGCTTGGTCATCTTAAAGCCCTCAGATAGCTCGTTATCCTGCTTGGTTGCCACGCCAGTCTCCTAGTCCCATTTTGGTCAATATGTCGCTCAGTTCCCGGTCAACGGATTGTCGCTCTTCCTCGGCTTCGGCGAACAGGACCACGGCTTCATCAAGGGGCAGGATTTCTTCTTTGTCATTGATAGCGACATAGCGGGAGGGGCTGAGGTTGTAGTCGTTGCGGATGGCTTCTTCAACGGGGATGAGCTTACTGAGGGCTTCGACTTCCTGCCAATTGAGATAGCAGTCGGAAATGCGAGTTATGTGCTCATCTGCCAGGTAGTTCTTGGGTCGGCCTTTGGAGCATTGCTTTGAGGCGTTTATGAGCAGGATTTGGCCTTTCTTTGGTTTTACTTTATTGATGACCATGATGATGCCCGGGGCAGTGGTGTTGTAGAAGAGGTTTTCGGGGAGAAGGATGACGGCTTCAACTAGGTCACGATCGACGAAGACCTTGCGGATATCGCGCTCACGGTTTGACCCCTGGTTGCCGCTGCCGCGGGTAACAGCGCCGGTGTCAAGCACTACGCCGATTTTGCCATCTGGAGTTAGCGAGGCGTACATGTGCTGCATCCAGCCCCAGTCGGCAGAGCTGGTGGGCGGAATGCCATAACTAAAACGTCCATAGGTATCATGTTCAAAAACAGTCTGGTCGAATTTCTGGTTCCACATGGGATTGGCGGTAACTTTATTAAACTGGTGGAGCGCGCCATCGGGGTTGAGAAAAGCGGGGCGAGCCATGGTATCGCCCAGAGCAATTTCAGCTTCCATGTCATGAATGAAGGCGTTCATGCGGGACATGGCGAAGGTGGCAGGATTAATCTCCTGACCATAAAAATGCAGAGGGGGGACCTGGAGGTCAACTCCGTATTTTTCTCTGAAGCGGAGGTTGCTTTTTATGAGCAGACCGGATGAGCCGCAGGCGGGGTCGTAGATGTGATTGCCGGGCTTGGGGTCGAGGAGGCGAGCCATGAGTATGGCCACCTCGCGGGGAGTATAGAACTCTCCGGCGCTTTGCCCCTGACCTTCGGCGAACTTGCGGATGAGGTATTCATATGCTCTTCCCAGTATATCCGGCTCGACGTCTTTCATGCCCAGCCTATGTTGTGAAAGGATCTGTATCAAAGAGCGTAATTGCTGGTCGCCGAGTGTGCGCTGGCCGGCGGCGGTCTCGTTGAAGTCCTTGGTGTCGATGACGCCGCTCAGTTTTGGGTTTTCGCGAGATATTGAGCGAACAGCGTCAGTCAGGTATTCGCCCAGGTTATTGGTCTGGCGGGTGACCTCTTGCCAGCGGGATTTTTTAGGGATATAGAAGCGGACGAGGCTGTGGTCAGCATCTACGAATTTGGCGGTGGAGCCGAGCTGTTCAAGCTCGTCGTCGAAGACATCGGAGAGGCGTTTGAGGAAGATAAGGGGAAGGATATAGTCCTTGAATTTAGGGGCATCGATTGGGCCACGAATGATACAGGCTGCCTCCCAGAGCCAGGATTCCAGGTTATTAATTTCGAGCATGGTGTAGCCTCCATTCATCTGCCCCTAATTTATGAAATCTGTTCTCTGTATATATATTGGATTTATTTATCTTCTCTATTAATAC
>CAZPUO010000314.1:0-2854 GCA_964589745.1 uncultured Methanotrichaceae archaeon | reverse complement strand
ATCTATCATCCTTGCCAAATTTTTCCTTGATGACTATGTTACCTTTGCTCTTTTTCCCATAGTCTTTGCATCCTTTATTCGGGCACCAGTAATTTGACAATTCTAAAGTTGACTCCATCGCTACCCCTGAGGAACAGGATGTAGCAATGCAATATATACTTTTCAGTAGATTAGAGACACGACCCCACATTTTGGGGGCATCCTAAGTTTGCTTCTCGATTCCTCCAGCACGTCCATATCTTTAATAAAATTTTAACAGCTTCACGTCATAGTCCCCTGTAAAAGACTCCGTAAGATTCATGAGCTGGTGTCCTAATCCACCAAAAGAGCAGGCTTCATAAAATCGATATCTTCAAGCCTAAAAGTGCGGGAGGCGGGAGTCGAACCCGCGAACACCTTCGTGACAGGGTCCTAAGCCCTACGAGCGCATCGAACCTTCGGTTCTCGCGCTCTAGCTATCGATTTTGTGCCCTAGGACATTCCCCATGGGTTCAAAGTCCTGTGGATGACTGCCTGGCGGGGTTAAAAAAATGCGGCAGAAGTTGCAGATAAACTGGGACCTCCCCGACAATGACTCCAAGCTCCGCCGCTTCAAACGCTACCTCATGGATAAAGGTGTCAGGCAAAGCACCTTAGACGATTACCTGGCAAGAGTCGAAAGCTACCTTAAGTTCTGTGGAGATGAGCAGCCCTCGCCCGAGACCGCCCAAAACTATCGGGATTCCCTAATGGACAGAAACCTCTCCCGATCCTCCATTAACAACAACTGCTTCGCCATCAGGCACTACCATAAGATGCTCGGCCAAGACGTGAAATTCCCCTTCTTGAAGCGGACCAACACCATCCCCTATTACTTCACGGCGGATGAGGTCGGCAGAATATTCGACCAGATCAATAATATCAAGCACCTGGCGATGTTCAAGACCGCCTTCTATGGCTGCTTAAGGGCCAGCGAGCTATGCCACCTTGAGCTTGAGGATTTGGATCTTGATAGGCTGGCTTTAAAGGTCCGAGATGGTAAAGGCGGCAAGACCGCCATGGTCTACCTCTCCGAGGATGCCGCAGATACCCTTAGGGATTATCTTGCTGTCAGACCAGATATCACAATAGGCAGGCAAGCCCCTTTGTTCTTCACCGACTTTGGGGACTGGTATGATCGCAAGAACATCTATCGGCTGGTGATCTACTATAAGGAACGCGCCGGGATTACTAAGAAGGGTGGTGCGCACGTCCTCTTCAGGCACACTCCAGCCTCCCTTATGGTGCAGAACGGCTGCGATCTGCTCACTATCCAGCATGTGCTGCGTCACAACGACATAAACACAAGCATGCGGTATCTGCATCTGGCAGATGATACGAAGCGAAACAAGTACGATAGGTTCCTGAAGCTATAGATAACTAGCACTTGACCTCGTTGAGGAATATCTTTTATATCTATGATCCGCCAGGAAAGTACATGCCAGCCAATGATCAATCAATAAAGCCATTTTTTACCACACCAGTAATAAATAAATCCTTTGAATTAGGCAAGACAATGGTAAGAATTGGCATAGACTGCATCGGATGTTGCACGTTCGAATACAAATGGCTGCCACGCCCTGCCATTCGTTTTAAGTTTGTATCTGATAAAGCACTCGTCTTCAATGAGTTTCCCGGAACTTCCATTTTAACCGTTCCACCAGAATCTACCAAAGGCGTTCCCGTAGTAATACAATCTATTTCCAAGATAAATGAGGGGTACGAGTACAAAGGATTCCTAGCGACAACGTATATCGAATTAGTGATCACCTCTACATCGACAGAGTGTGATTCTGTACTAATTCACATCCCGAACTATATTGGGTTCGGATTCAGTCCTATCGTATTTGATTATAGTGAATGGGAGATAACAACGTATCTAGTGGACAATTTTAAAGATTTAATAAAACAACTATCAGAAAATGACGGTTACGCCATAACTCAATTTGGTATACTTAGAAGAAAAGATAGGAAATCATTTGATATGACGCAAGTCCACGCCATTCTTGATCCATTTAGGGATCTCCTTTCCTTTTTGGACAGCGGATGGTGTGCCCCTCTATTCCCCATTGGAATAAGAGATGGTAAGATAGCCTGGATAATTTATGAAACCATATTGCCTTCTCCTTGGATGGGGCGACATAGATTGATCAAATCATTTATAGACTATAATGAATTGATTGATGCTTTCAAAAGGCTTGTGGAAATCAAGGCTATTGATGCAGATGCGACCCTTCGGCTAGGCACCGCGATTGGGATGTATATTGATGCGCGTCACGCAACAACTCAGACGACTGCCCTCATACTGGCTCAAGCGGCACTAGAGTTGCTCGTCTCTTTATTTGCAGATTGTCGGATCGAATTGCTCGAAGAATTCTATAAAAAAAATATTGAGTTCAAGCATGCGGATGTCAGGCTTAGGTGGCTATTGGAAAATCTGCGCATTCCAACAGATATTCCCGATAAACTTACGAATCTACAGGCATATCGTGCCAAGAACAAAGACCTTAAAGATGCCGATGGACCAAAGATACTAACTTACATGCGGAACGGTCTCATTCATCCAACAGGGAAGAAAATAAAACGGGCAATCGGCCTCCAAGTAGAAGAGCAATCAGCAATATTCGATGCATCCACCCTTAGCATCGAATATGTGGCGCTGATTATCTTGCGCTTCCTCGGTTACAATGGAAACTATGCTAGTTTAGTGGAAAGCACCATAAAGCCTGTCCCTTGGATCGATGTTCTCTAACTTATTTGCAGACAATTAAAATTAAGTAACCTTAAGAATGGTGGTGTTGCCCTAAGGATCCCAATTCCCGAATACCTACAGATT
>CAZPUO010000313.1:0-2865 GCA_964589745.1 uncultured Methanotrichaceae archaeon | reverse complement strand
TAGCGGGTCTGGATCTCGATCTTCTCGGCCACTTTGCGGCTGGCGTAGATCTTGTGGCCCTTAAAGGCGCCGAAGATGGTCCTAAAACTGCACTCCTCTGACCTGTAGCGGCTCTCCAGGGCCTCGATCATTTCTCGGTGGGTGGCTGGATCTTTCAGGTGCATGTAGAACGAGGGAGGATAGGCGGTGCTGGCTCTGGTCAGGCCTCGCTCTCGGCTCCACAGCTCCACGCAGCCCTTATAGTAAGAGTCGAAGATCCACATCTGCACCTCTCCCCCAAAGGCCCTGGGTGGAGCCAGCTTCTCCCGAGGCTTAATGCGTTGCACGTCGGAGATGATAAGGGCGAGGTGCGGGCGGGGCGAATGTGATATTTCCATAGAAATCATAGGTGGTGGCGAATTTATTGGCAATCCCCGGACTATGTGGGTTTCATATTTAGCGATAATGTGCATGGGATGTGCTTCTAGCACAACATCTGAGCCTATCGATTAGGATTCTCTTTGGCATTGATCCAAACATTTTTAAATAGATCTTGCAATCTTAAAGAAGAGATGTGGAGGGATAATGCTAATGAAAATTCAATCTGCAACAATTATTTTACTCTTGATGATGGCAATTACAGGTATTATGAGCGCCCAAGACGATGATTCAGGTGTTACCAGCGATAGAACACTTGATTGGATACTTATTAAAGGCTCTGAGCCAAAAAGTATCCAAAATGTAGGTCATTATTGGATTGAAATTCTAGATAAAAATGGGAAGCCAACTGAAAGCTATGGTTGGTTCCCGCAGGATACGTATTTAAATACTGATTTTTATCTCAATTTAGTTAAGGGAGTACCGGGGGAGCTGAATGCTCAAACAAGAGACTCCGCTGAAGGAAGAGGAACAGCAACACACGACCCAAATGAAGGTAAATCGGCAGATTGGGAATATCATCCTGTTTTGACAAACACTCTAACTGATCAGCAGGCTCTAGAAAAAATTCGCGATTTTGCTCATGACTATAATGGAAATTGGGAACTCTTCTTCCGAAATTGCCACACATTCCAAGAAGATTTGATGAATAATGTTGGATTGGTTGAACCAGTGGCTCCTGATGGAACGATTATCGTACCCACCAAGGAGACAAAAGAACATGCAAGTACTGCAAAAGCTGGTGATAAAAGCGATCTTGGCGGAATTAATTTCACTTCGATCAACCTGAACTACATAGCAGTAAGCACGAACGGCTCAGGCGGCATAAATTTTGATCTAATACTCAAGGCTCAAAAAGCAAAGGGAGATGGGCCAGGAATCGATCTGATCAACTCAACATCTATAGGCGCCACTGCTTTCATGACCGGTTTAGCCGTTCCTGATAACAAATTCTGGGTCAATCTGAATCCATGGGAGGAGGATAGAATCATCGATGATCAGCTTAGGCAGTCAGAAGTCGGGAGGATTATGCTTGAAGCTGATCTTCAGATGAAGAGAGATTTCAGCAATTATGGGAATCCGTGCACCAACGAAACCGGCAAAGCTCTACATAAACTCTTGGATGTGAGACATGACACATTAGTTCAGCAGTGCATGAAGAAGTTCCCTGGAGAGGTAAGAGACATAGATAATATCCAGTTCAAGCCAGTGACAAGGCATTGGATAATTCCCGAAAAAATATATGCCTATACAAACGGGACGAGAATATATCTTATTAATGCGACATTGGCAATAAATTCAGAACCGGCTGCAAATCATTCCTCCTTCGGGGTCGTCAATCAAGATATTAGAACTCTCTCGAAGGGCTGTCTTGAAGAGCTTAACAGATCAGCTAAAGAATACGGAGAATATTTTAGAGAGTTAGAAGATCGGATGATACATCCGTATGTCGTTGCGGACGTAAATTGCGGAGCAAAATATGAGAATCTCCGAAATGTGTATGTCGCTCTCGCCCTGGCCCAATGGTATAAATCGAGAGTGTCTCTACATATAGACATCTTCCAAGACAGACTAAACTCCCCGAACTCTACTGTGTTAGCATCCCAGAGATCATGGAATCCTAATGAAATATGGAATGATTACGTTTATTCTTTTAAAAATGGGGAATATAAATGCTGGGATAATACGACTACTAAGACTGCTAAAGGAGCTTATACCGAATCAAGTTATTGCTCTGCAGGTGGTGTCGACTTTTATGGCATTAAAAAACACTTGGTAGAAATCAATAGCTTGCCCCCTGAGGTTCAAGATCAAGTTGATAAGGCTATTCAGGATGGTATTGTTGATGAAGAAGAGTACCTCCTCTTCGGTAATAGGCTCCATGCGTATATGAAGCAGGATACTCCAGCCTCGATCTCTGATTCAGGGATTTCTCCAAAGCCGCCAGAGCCACTAGGATTGAAAGAGGAGGTTCATGGTCACTCGAGCGAGAACAAGACAGATAATAGTAAAGCTCTCCGCAACGAAAAGCTATCGGAAGAGGATGATGCACTATCTCCAGTTGCGAAAAGTACAGCCAATGCTACTCAGATCACCTGTCCAAAAGGCTGGAGCGGACCAGATAAGAATGGTGAATGCTGGATATCTATACCACTTGGATCGAAAGGACACTAGTGACATCGAAACAGACGAATGACAGGCTGCTCCCGATTAACCCTATCCTTCTCCAGAGAGACCGAGAAGCTACAGGTCCTTTGCATTAGTTGGTAAGGGATAGTTGACAGATGCGTAGCTTTTTTGTATTCGATCGGATGAGACAAGCTATTCCGAATCGAGCAAAATTATTCTCCTGGTCGCCAGGAGGATTCAGTGCCCACGTATTACATCCCGGAGGCATTCGCCCACTTTTCCGTGCAGCTTTCACTACCCTTAGCGACCTCTAGAAAC
>CAZPUO010000312.1:1469-2868 GCA_964589745.1 uncultured Methanotrichaceae archaeon | reverse complement strand
GCGCCCTGTCGTGAGCTTCCTTCTCACGCCTTTGCTCTTCGGCCCGCTGGAGATCAGCCTCGACAGAGTTCTCCGGCAAATAGGTCACACTATCGAGGTTTGCGGGATTCTGAGCTTTTCCGCAACCGCTATCATCCTGCCATTCTGCGGGATTTGCGGGATTTTGTTCTACCTCTATACACTTTATAGATTCAGACTCTTTTTCGGAAAAGTGCCGGCTTATGGGACTAAATCCCGCAAATCCCGCAGACGCATCTTCAGCTGCTGATTTTTCTTTTTCAGGATTCCCGCAAATCCCGCAAACTTTCCACAAGCTCGTTTTGTTGTGGGAATCCTTTTCCTGGCAAAGCTTACGCCCGGAAGGATAGATCTGATCGAGGTGTTTTCTCAGAACATGTCCGAGACTCAGGGAACGTTTGCGATCCTTACCCACTGCTTCAGCCACATCATCCGGCATGGCATCTTTGAGCGTTCTGTAGATCTGATCTGTTGAGATAAGCTCATCTCGAAGCATTCCGGCGCTGATGGGATGATCCGCATGTATCGCTGCCCACTCTCCCAAGAACTCATCCCACTGCTGAACATCCTGGTCCATGGAGTCGTACAACTCTGGAGCATTCGTCAGGAAGCCGCTCACGCCCGCAAAATCCAGGACGCCGCTTATCACCTCAGACCATTCTTTGAATCCACCTAACGCTTTGACCGATCCAACAGGCCGCCCGGCGACTACCCACGCCCTGGCCATGGTGAGCAGATCAGACAGGATTTCGGCATGATTCGCTCTGATCCATCCTAAAAGATCCTCATGTTTGAATCCCGTCCGAAGCCACGGCCTAGCCATCGAGGCATCCATCCGGATCCAGTAGGAACGCCTGGCCAGGTCACCACCGATTGAGATGTTATTTCCCGTCGCAATCCAAGCGGCCCGCTGGGGAAGATCAAGCATCTCGGACTTGCCGAGGAAGCGATCCCGCCAGGTTCGGGAAGTTAGCGCTCTGGTGAGTGAACCGGAACGTAGCTTTCCGACCACGTTATCAATGACTATTACTGGACTGCCATCCAGCAATGCACTTGTTATTGATTTTCTCCATTCGTCTTCTGTCTCCGGTGCGCCCATCATGCTAGCAGGCCTCCCTGTGGCAATCATGGCAACGACTTCCGCCAAGAAGCTTGCACCAGTTCCTGCTTGTGGTTTATCGAGTAACGCCAACGGAAGGTTCCCATCGATCATGGGCCGAACCACAACGGATAACATCAGCCCCAATGCATTCGCCCTAGATGCATCGTCTTTGAAGGGGAAATCTGCAAATAGCTCATCAAGAATGTGCTTTGCCGCAGTCCTCGCATCTTCTCCTGAAGGAATTTCGAGCACCCGCACCTTCTGGAGGCCTGGTCCTGG
>CAZPUO010000312.1:0-1369 GCA_964589745.1 uncultured Methanotrichaceae archaeon | reverse complement strand
GACCTTACGAATATTTGGGGCGGTTCGTTATGTTTTTGCAATGCATCCAGTGCATCTGCACTGATGTCCTGGAGATAACGGCCATTGACCTGAATATCTTCCTCCCCAGATTTCTTTGGCCCGGTTCTTTTGCCCTTCTCCTCAACAAAATCGATCGCACTTCCGATCGTTCTTTCCTGGTAGTCCTCTCGCTCCCACTTCTCATCCCACAATGCACTACACTGAACGATCCTGAGAATTTGGTCGAAGTCTTTAGTGTAGAATGCAATAATGCTACAAAGGCCTGCATCAGCTTCTGATTCCGAGACGTACCCTGTTGTGTCTCCTTGCATTAGCCTCAGGAACTTCTCGCTATTGGCAGCGGCACAAATCCGTTTGATTAATTCATTATCGCTGTCGTTGAGACCCTGAAAGGTGTTTGTCTTTTGCTTCGATTCTTTCTTTTCTCTTCCTAGTTGTTTTGACCAATAACGCAATGCCTCTGCATCAGGCGTCAGGCGTGCGATGTATTCCAAGAGCTTTGCATCTTCCACCCTCTCAGGTATCTGGCCAATTGTCTCGCGTCGGTGATTTTTGCGATCTTCATTTTCCAGCTTGCAGTTGACGGTACCGGGAATTCCGATTACCCGGCCAGGATCAAACATAGTCGTATCAATATTGCAGCCGGTCTCCACCCTGGCAACTTTTAGAAATGTTGCCACTTTAGCGATGAAATCCGGTGTCGTTGAAGTGGGCGGGATAGGCAGCACAAAACCACACCCATTGCCTGTGAGGAGTCTCAGTCCAAAGCCAAGCCCTTTGCTGACCAGCCATTTTTCGACTACCGGCATCTGATCACGGGCTTTTGCCCGCTCTTCTTCTGTGGCAGCAAAATCCTTAAAACCATCTGGCTTGGTGGCATCTACATCAAGATAGATGTTGGTGTAGCGAGCAATGTCCTTGTAACTATGATATCGTCCGCCCCTTTCATTGGCTTCAGGAATACCATTAAAGGCCTGCAGGGTGATCCAAATTTGCTCTTTCCCATCTCGAGGATCAATATGGTCACAAGCCCTATTAATTGCGATCGGCTCAAAGTATGCTTCTCCAGTTATCGTGAGTTCGTGCTTGCCCTTTTCTCGATTAAATCGATATGCTCCTGTCTTGATTCCAAAGAGCCCTTTTCCTAAGAACTTAGCAAAGGAGGCTAAGGACTTCTCGTGGTCGAAGTTAGCGGCCATCATTCAGGCCCCACGCGCAAGATGCTGCCCGAGGAGGTCCGCGCAGAGATCGCTCGACGACCGCCAGCTCGACCAGGAGATCCTCGTAGAGGAGAGCCGCCAGAGCATCGCTCCCCGTACGGCCATGATACACACGAAGACCACCAAGA
>CAZPUO010000311.1:0-2877 GCA_964589745.1 uncultured Methanotrichaceae archaeon | reverse complement strand
ATGACTCCAAGGAAAAACCTGACGTATATAAAACCCCGAGAATGATTGATAGCACCACGTTCCCCCTCAGACATTGAACCTCGTAGGTAGGTGCCGGTCAACGGTGACTTGAATTCTCACCCGGAGTCCCTGTGGCCCAGCGATTAATTTTTTATCCTAGGTGAAATCCGGCGGGCGCGGAGCAGATTGCATGATAGCCAGAACAAGCTTCCTCACGCGATCTCCCCAGCGCCCGCCGTCGCATGTCCGCGTTCCCGCCCTCACGCGTGCTGCCCAGCCCACGCCCGCGCGGCCCTCCAGTCGTCTCTCCTTGCGCAGAACTTCATCCAGGAATATCAGAATCCTTGGACTGCTCTTCGCTCGCCCCTCATCTCGCCTCCTCATCCTCGATCCTCTCCAGCTCCTCCATCTCCGATCTCCTCAGATCCCTGAGGATAGTCGAGAGGGATGAGTTCTGAATGAAAAGAAGACTTGAAGAATTCATGTATGTCCATATCATCTTTTATATTTCCAGGTCAGACAGAAATGATAATCTTTAAGTAATTCTAATGAGATTGAGTGGCAATGTCTACAAAAGCTCTATTAATGATATCGATGACTATTTTAGCGGCTATTTTTGTTATCTCCACAGCCAATGCGGAGAAGGCCGTTGATTCGATGAATAACGCTGCACGAATAGCAAACCCGGCCATTGTGAAGGATGAGATCATAATCCCCCTGGAGAACGGAACAGTAATGGAGTGGCGTCATATCGTCCTCAAGGGAAATAACACTCAGATTGGCACTGCCCTTGGGGAGATCGCACAGAAGGATTATGGAGCAACATCTCTGAAGAAATATGCCGATCCCATATATGGCAAAGCTCGCCAAGAGTACATGGCAAGGAACTATCCCATCATGCGGGAAAGGATGAAGGGCATTGCATTGTCATATGGCTTATCTCAGGACAACGACACCTTCGATACCACCACACTACCCTACGATACCGGATCTCTGAGCTGCTCCCTGGTATACTTCTCACCGGAGACTACACTGAACGGACATGCCATAGCCTCAAGAAATATGGAATGGTACTTGGTTCCCATGGATGTCTTCCTCGGCAAGGCTGAGAAAGGGACCGGCAAGAGTATGTTTACCCGGAATTTCCTGATAGAAATCTATCCCGACCATGGATATTCGACTATGGCTATTGCGGGCATGGATCTCAACTCAGTGATAGATGGATTGAACTCCGAAGGTTTGGGCATATCAGCATTGGAGGACGAAGGGATGGAACCTGCCTTAGAGATGCCCATGGCAGGGGAGAGAAACAGCGGTATTGTGAGCACCCAAATAACCCGGCTTGTCCTCGAGACCTGTAGGACTGTGGAGGAGGCGAAGTTAGCGTTTCTGGCTAACAAGGAGTTCCTACCCATTGGTGCATTCCATTACATGGTCTATGATAGCCAGGGGAATTCGGCGATAATAGAATGGAATAAAACCGACGGAAACCTGTACTTTACTGATGGCAACAGCAGTAAGCCGAATATCATGACCAATCACCCCATGTACAAATACTCCAAGTATAGTTTGGAGAACCTGTCCGAAGAGAAGAACCCGCTCTCGTATGACGATCCGTACGATACCATCAACCGCTACATAACAATGTATAACATCATCAGCCGCCACGAAGGCAAGTTTTCCGATGAGGATATAGCCAAAGTCCTTGGTGCAGCCGAAGGCAACACAGTTCTCCAGATCGAAGGTGCCAAGGAACCCCTTCCAATCAATACGATTTGGAATGCCATCCTGGATTTGACTGATAAAAGCCTGAAGGTGAAATTCTTCCTTAAGAAAGGTCCTATGGACAAAGAGACCGACAAGAGCACGCTGATTTTTACGCCGTACTTGGCCTTCAAGATGAACAAATCAATCATGCAACAGTGAGGAGCCTGAAGCGGCTCCTCTAAATTATTTCCATCATTGGATTAAACTGCCTATTTTTGCTGTCAGTATGGATGTCAAAAGCAGTTAAATGAGCCGATGTGCATCGAGATCTCCTATGGGACAGAGCTTCTGCACAAGACCTTTGCCTCATAATAGTTTTTAAGATGAGTTCAATGGCTCATTTCTAGAACATCAAGAAAAGGAGAGAATATAAATCTTGAATTTTGCTTAGTGTCCAGGAACCATTAAATGCTTATAATTAACAGGCACAGACCGCATTGCTGCGGCTGCTCGTATCAACCAGTTAATGATTTAGGGACACCAAGGAATTTTGATGGCTGAGTTTTCCTGTATTTTCTGTCTAATTCCTTCAGCCCCCCACACGCGCGCAGGAAGCCTGGCGCGCCCTCCTGGCAGCGATCCGGTTCTACTGTGACTTGCAGCCTCTGCGATCAATCCGCTAGCGCTCCAATAGCTCTAAAAACTCCTTCTTTTTCAACCCCACATCATTCATTATCTCCATCAGAATTCCCCGCCCGAGTTCTTCTCCAGGATGCACCGGAATAACCGTGCTCCCACCATCGGGATACTTCATGATGAGATGCCTGCCTCTCTACCTCACAGGTTGAAAGCCGATCTGGGCAAGAGCCTTGATCACAATCTCGGCTTCAACAGGTTTCAACTTCAACTACTTGCACTCCCACAAAACTGCTGACTGTGTTGCAGCCTTCCGTCTCCAGATAAAGCAGAATAGCCTCCTTAATCCTGCTCATCAGCTCGTCAAGGCTCTTGGCCTGAGTGTGACAGCCGGGAAGCTCAGGAACAGTGGCCACGTAATAACCATCCTCGTCTCTTCTGACCACGACATCGAAACGCATGCTCCAATATTATGCAAAATAATTATAGTTAGGAACCTAACTTTTTATACCAAACATCTCCCCCAAGAAAACG
>CAZPUO010000310.1:0-2896 GCA_964589745.1 uncultured Methanotrichaceae archaeon | reverse complement strand
CTGGCTGCGGACAGCTTGGGGCCCGCCAGAGTGGCTGTGTAACCGATGCCATCCGAAGCCTGAGGAGAAGGCGGATAAACGTCCAGGTTAGGGGACGACACAATCTTGCATTTACGTCCGTGAACTCATCCCGATCTTTGCTCAACAATCTTCAGCTTCGGCTGATTTGCGGTGTGCTGATACGCAGAATATAATGTGGGTGGAGCCCATGAGACCGAATGAGCATTCAACTCTCCGATTCACCCAAAGATCAGCATAAGACTGAATCTGAACCTATAATCAAGGTCCAGCATCTCGTCAAAAGATACGGGCGTTTTATCGCCGTTAACGATGTTTCCTTCTCAATAAAGGAAGGAGAGATCTTCGGCATAATTGGACCCAACGGCGCCGGCAAAACCACGACGGTGGAGTGTATCTCCGGTCTTCGAATGCCTGATTCGGGTTCGATAAGCATCTACGGATTGTCTCCGCAAAAGGATAGGAACAGGATAAGGGGGTTCCTCGGCGTCCAGCTTCAGGAGGGTGCAATGCCTCCGCGCCTCAAGGTTGGGGAAGGCCTCGGGTTACGAAGCATGGTGGATACACTGTGACAGCGGTGTAGGCCAGTCTAACCGGCGGTGTACGTGCTGTGAAGCTAAAAGAAGCCTGCGCTTGATGATGTAAGTTCGTCGGGGAATAACATAGGTCTTAAACTTCACCAACAAATCTTCAGTCGGGTAGATTCTCCTCTTGTCATTGGACCACGCTTCAACTTATTTGGCAAACCCTCAGGCAAATAGTTGATACTGAGAATTCCAAACGCGAGCACGTGCTCTGTGTGGGGCGAGCCTGGTTATCGTTGAACCCAAAACTGACGATTGTGACATGCACGGCGGTTGTGCTCAAAAAAATCAGGTGTAATCCGTCCGCCATGATGATTTGAGGCATCATTTATCTGGTATAATATTCTTGACGGGCAATAATATCCCTGCCCTGACGCGGGAGTGTATGTGGGCAGTATAATAAGGGAAATACGGCAGGAAAGAAAGAGGTCTAGGATTGGTGACTAGGCTGTGACGAGAAGGAATCCCGTAGCGAGAACCTAAATCTGTGAACTGCTATTGCACGAAAGCTTGGATTAACTCGGGAGGAACTAGCTTGCAGGTTGGAGATGAGCTGGGGACAGCAGCCAAGTGGAAAAGTGGTAAAGTAAACCTTCTAAAATCGCGCAGGGGTCTGCGGAAAATCTGGTAAAGGAGGAGAGGCAAAATGAGCACTAAGGTGATGCTAGAGGTTCTGGAGAGGGCTGCAAATGACATTGACTTCTATGCACAATTGGCAGAAAAAGGCTCGGTAGTCCTAGAAGGTCTGGACCTTACCATGGAGGAAAAAGCTGCTCTCGTAAGCGGAGACCAACAGTTCATAGAGTCCCGCATTGGTAGTAAGGTAGACAAGAGGATAGAGGAGAAGGTTCTGACACCACTGCTTTCACGAGAACGCTGGTAGTGCGAACGGTCGTCGCCGCAGGAGATGTGCGCTCGATAGAATCTTGATGAAAGAATAATGAGCAAAGTTTTTGATACCCCCACTCTCTCGGGAGAAGTGGTGACTCCAGGAGTCCCAAAGCTCATCCCATAAGTAGTGCAGATTCGAAGTCTAGAGACGAAAGAAGCGTCTGTGAAGTTAGCGGCAGGTTTCATAAATAACGGTAATTTGCGCAGAACTTTGAGCAATGTTGACTGCTGTTTTTCGACCAGTAGCAAAGACGATTGAGTGGATACGCTTATTAACAACGGCACCCGTACGTTTTGCTGAAGCGATTTGAACTAGTGGCAACCGGCAGTGTTACGAATGTCGGTAACCTCAGAGCCTTTGCCATTTCGTAGGGCGGCACAAGCCCACCCCTGGCTAGTAATGGGTCTTAGCTCCTCTCTATGCGAAACGGCAACATGCCCCATCGTAGCTCGCCACTCATATTCACCTCCTAGGTGAATCTCTTTTTGACACACTATACTACGGTTAGGGCGTTTTCCTATCTGCTGCGGCTCACTGTATCGCTAATCTAGGGCTCGTGCTGCTGCTTGACATCCCCCCTGTGCATCATTATACTTGTTAGTGTCGGCGCGGGTGGAGCAGTGGAAGCTCGTCGGGCTCATAACCCAAAGGCCGTTGGTTCAAATCCAACCCCCGCTACTAACGAAGCTAGTACAAGGAAAGCACAATGACTTTGAGTGGGGTGTAGAATGAGTCGACAGGCAGTGTTGGCAGTCTTAGAAAGGGCAGCAAATGACACCAACTTTCTGGCTCAACTAGCTGAGAGACAGGGTGGGGCACTTAAGGGTTATAAATTAGACTCACAGGAAGCGGCTGTTCTGGCAAGTGGCGATGTGAGGGCGTTAGAGGAGTGGTTTGGTAAGCTAGACCAAAGGCTCCTCACCTGGCCCAAATGCAGGCTGGAACAGGAAAAGTGGTGATTCACGCTTTAGAGCCCTCAGTGAGCACCGCTCCACTAAGGCAAAGATTTGTCTTGGTGAACGGTGTTACGCTGGGGGCTATCGCATGCTTAGGTCAAGATTCCGATAACAGGGATAGCATGCCGTTGTGGTCACTAATCGCGGAGATATCCTCAAGCCGGGGTAGAAGAGAGATAGAGAATGAATTGGTCTTCGCAAGCAACCACTCATAGTGACCCTCAGTGCGGTTGATTCTTTGTCGTTTAGTTGCTATTATCTGTGGTCAAGCAATTTGAGGCATAGTGAATGAGGATTGAAAAGGTACTCACGACCTGCGTATATTGCGGAACTGGATGTGGCTTATACCTGTGTGTTGACCACGGCAGAGTGGTTGGTATCGCACCGAGTAGGTCTCACCCAGTTAGTCAAGGGAGACTCTGCCTCAAAGGGTGGAACGCACATCA
>CAZPUO010000309.1:0-2908 GCA_964589745.1 uncultured Methanotrichaceae archaeon | reverse complement strand
TATTTCGAGGTGGTCTGCGAGGGCGTTGATAAGAAGATCATCGCTTTCAAGCCTTATAAGCCAGGCGATGACATTCCGGCGGACAAGCTGGAACTCAACGATCGGGGCGATGCTTATATAGTCAAATCTGACGGCAAAGGCGGCAAGAACTATCAGCGTAACGATGAGCTTATCGTCGCTCAGGTAGCCTACAAAGCTATGGTGGACATGGCTGTGGCCGGCAAGATCGATATGTTTGAGAAGAACGCTTACCGACAAGAAGCACTCGCAGCACTCGGCACTCAGATAGCCCTCACCATCCAGAACATAGCTGGAGTTCTCAAATGCAAATCCAGCGACAGTTCAAAACCTATTACAGGTGAGAAGCTGACCACTGTGGGACAGCTTTTCACGCGGGCCAATGCTAGGTGGGACTTATATCGGGCCGACGTGCTAAGAATTCTGGGCGTTTCGGACTCCAAAGAGATCACTGATCTGGATGCCGCCTGGAGCAAGATAACTGAATCGATGGAACCAAGAGAGCAATAGGAGGAATACGATGCAGACGACGCAGGAATTAACAGTATTTAAATTCAACGAGCAGGTTATACGTAGAGTTCCAGACAGGGATAGCAAGATTTTCTATTGTATAGCTGACGTATGCGCTGCACTGGGGATTAAGAAATCATGGAAGGTTATTGCACGCCTAACAAAGGGGGCTACCAAAGGAGGTGTCCTTACCTCAAAGGGGGCCACTTCTAGTAGCCCCCTTGATACGGAGGAGGTGCCTTCAAGGTGCATCGTTCCTGGTGGCATCACTTGGATTGAAACAGTCACAGAGGGCGGAGTACAGAAGATGGCTTACACAGATGAAGTGGGTCTTTATGACATCATCAGCAAATCCCGCAAGCCGCTGGCAAAACTGCTCTACCGCAGACTTATTGAGGCAGTACCTGTCATGCGGCAGGAGAAAGCTTCAATTGATGTTATGCCTGCGCAAAAGCTGGAATTGGCTTCAATCAAAGCCCTGGCACAGAGCATCGTCGGATTAACCGATCATGTCGATCTTATAACAAAAAACATAACCGTCTTACAAGACGATGTTGCCCAATTGAAAACCGGCCAGGAGGTTAAAGCACTTTTACCGCCTGTGCCTCCGCTGACCCGTCGCAATGAGATCATCTTGTTCATCAACAAGTACATGGCCAAATATACTGGCCAATTCAATGACTTTGAGGATATCTGGAACTACCTCTACGACGCCTTTCGCCTGAGGACCAGGCGTGATATCAAGCGGGAGGCACGCGCCAGCAGGTATATGAGCGTGCTGGCCTATGTTCAGTCAGTTGGAGAGATCGACAGGTTGTGGGTCGTGGCCAGGGATTTATTCGACAAATAGACAAGCCTGGTGTCCGGGATAAAACAACCATCGGTATTTGACCCGGCGCAGACAACCGAGCCAGGCTGCGTCTCCTCACAACCTTATAAGCCCGGCCTCAGCACCCAATGAGGCCGGGCACCTTAAAGTGAAAAATGACAGATAAGATCGTTTCTGTTTATCAATACCGTGACCTGTCGGGCGCAGTGGTCCATGAGACCGTGCGCTATGAGCCCAAGCGCTTCACACAGCGCAGGCCGGACGGGAAGGGCGGCTACATCTATAACCTGCGGGATATAGCGCCAGTTCTCTACCGCCTGCCCGAGATCATGGCAGCCAAGTCCACCACGCCGATCATCATCGTCGAGGGAGAGAAAGACGTCGACAACCTTGTGAAGTTAGGTTACCAGGCCACTACCAGCCCGATGGGGGCAGGTAAGTGGCGGCTATCCTACTCCATCTATCTACAGGACGCCTTGGTCGTCATCCTGCCAGACAACGACCCGACCGGCGTCAAACATGCCGTACAGGTGCTGGAGAGCCTCTACTGGATAACGCAAGGCGTGAAGATCGTCCGACTGCCCGGTGGCCACAAGGATGTGAGCGACTGGATCGAGGCCGGAGGCACGCCGGAGCAGCTGGAAGAGATCATCAATGCAGCACACTTCTCCGTGCCGCTTACGGTGCTCAGGGAATACGACAGCCTGCTCAAGTCCATGAAGCTGCAAGAACTATTTGATGAAATCCAGTCGCTGCTGGCTAATTCGCTGCCAAGGGATGAATTCAAAGTCCAACTGATCGAGTGGCAGCTGCAGCGCTGGAAGGCCGCACTGGAATACGAAATACCCAAGAAGGGCGGGGTTGATTTGACCTATGCCACAGCCCGTACTTAGCGATAAAGGATCGAACTATGAGTTTACCTGGACCGAATATCAACTTTCGGCCCAGGTGTCGCGCATCCATGAACACAAGGATGGGCGAACCAGCTGCGAGCTTAAATTCACCACCTCCAATCCTGAATATAAGCCGCACTTACTTCAGCAGACATTCAACTTATTGGGAACCTCCCAGGGCAAAACCTTGCTCAAGAATGCTCTCAGCAAGGTCTATAAAGCCAAAGTCGACTGGGATGAAGTCATCGAACAGATATGCGTCATCACCCTCAACAAAATGCGAGAGGGTGAGCCTATTGAGGAACTCTGGACAGACGATGCTATTACACCTGTTGAATACAAGGTTTTTCCCATCTTACTTGATCGTGAGCCGACCCTCCTTTTTGCGGACGGCGGAAGCGGGAAGTCGTCTATCGGTTTGTTCATTGCCAGCTGCATTACGCTGCCTTGGAATAACAATCCCTTGGGCTTTAAGCCGAAGTTCGGCAAGGTGCTGATACTCGACTGGGAGACCTCAAACACTACTTACAAACGCAATATCCAATACCTAAGGCGGGGACACGACCTGCCGGAGTACATGATCTCTTACCGGCGCTGCTGGTTGCCCCTGGCGGACGATATCAACGCCATACACGAAATGGTAAGGGCCCACGAAATA
>CAZPUO010000308.1:0-2917 GCA_964589745.1 uncultured Methanotrichaceae archaeon | reverse complement strand
TAACTTGGCGGCTGGCCATTGGGGGCGCAACAGCATAGGTTTTGAGATCGAACCCTCATACTTTGATTTGGCTTGCCGCCGGATGAGAGTTATAAGGGAGACTCAGCTAACGCTAGACTCAATAGGGGCATTGGAAGTGAAGCCATCGTGCGCCGTTTAGATTCATTCATCTTTTCGGATGCCGTAAGAGTGTTTTGGCGCACCAGAGAAAGACAGGCCGATGCCCAACGACAACGCGGGCAATCCGATCAGGGATCACGGAGCGCTGTTACCGGTGGAAAACAGATGGACGGCTTCTCCAGAATGATTGTCGAACTCCTTACCGAAGTTGGAATTGAAGAAAAGAATATTTTCCAAAGGGTATCGGTCGAGCTGCCAGGCTTCTATCGGCCTACTAAAGAATGGGATATCGTAATAGTAGTAGATGGAGCCCTTATCGCAGCCATTGAACTCAAATCGCCAATTGGCCCTTCTTTTGGCAACAATTTTAATAATCGTACCGAAGAAGCTTTAGGAACCGCACTTGATATCTGGACCGCCTATCGTGAAGGAGCTTTTTGCACATCCCCCGCGCCCTGGCTGGGATATCTCCTGCTCTTGGAAGATTGCCCTGAATCAAGGCGTCCCGTAGGAGTGAGAGAACCGCATTTTCCTGTATTTCCAGAGTTTCACGATGCCTCTTACGCCCAGCGTTACGAATTATTCTGCCGAAAACTGGTCCGGGAGAGACAATACAATTCAGCATGTTTCATCACCGCCAGCCACGATAGCTCAAATTTACCTCAGAACTATCAAGAGCCAGCAGAGGATCTTTCCGCAGCTCAGTTCTTGTCTCAGCTTCTCAACCATGCGGGCGGGGTTATACACACCAAAAAATGATCTTGCTAAATGGGGCAAGAGCGACTTCATCTTTGACTTTTATATCTATCATAAGCCACTCTGGACAGCTTGTCCGCCTCCTCGTTCTCCTCCCTGGGAACCCAAGAAAAGCTCACGTCCTTTCCCTCCAGCAGCCTCTTGATCTCTGGAACGTATTTCTTGGAGGTGGCAGAGTTGATCTTCCATTCGCCCTTCATCTGCTTGATCACCAGCTGAGAGTCGCCCTTGATCACGATCTTCTCCATAACCCCTTCATCATTGAGCCACTGGGCTGCGGCCATCAGCCCTTCATACTCAGCCACGTTGTTGGTCATTCCCTTGCCTTCACCCACGGCTCGAAATCCGCGGTGGATCAGCGCTCCATCACGGTAGACAAGATAGCCGTAGGCGGCTACTCCACACGGATTTTTAGGATAGCAGAGCCCATCGAAGTAAACTGTAATCATCTTTTCACGTTCCTATCCCATCTTTGTATCATAACCCAGATCTATAAAGCCGTAACCGGCAGTGGCCAGGCTGCCTTTGGAGGATCGCATCGTGATCATGATGAGGGGTTTCGGAATTTTCAGAGCGGGAAAACCCGACCGATAATTCTTTTCCGATTCTCAGCCATATATTATGATGATACGAGAAGAGACAAGTCTTGCTGTGAAACGGGCTGGCGGGAAATGACTATTTTATATATGAACCAAAACCAGTTGGCTGAGGACATGTTGTCGCTAATTGATTTACGAGAGGTCGGACAGCTAGCATGAAGGTTGCAGTCATAGGAGGAGGCGTTGCCGGGGCGGAACTGATCAGGGTGGCTTCACCGGGACCACTGGAGTTCACGTTGATCGAGCCCAAGAGGCAGATTGAGCTACAGGCATTGTACCCCGAATATCTGGGTGGCCTGGCAAGAATTCAGGAACTAACGGCGCCCCTTAAGCCTTTCTGTGAGCGCGTGGGCGCAGCCCACGTCCAGGAAAAAGCCTTGCACCTGGATGGGAACACCGTGATCTGCGAAAAGAGCAGGGTCGAGTTCGATTATGTCGTGGTGGCAACAGGCGCTGTTCAGAACTATTTCGGCATCAAAGGCGTCGAAAATACCTTCTCCATCAACACTCTGGAGGAGACCAAGAGGGCGCGCAAGTTCGTGGAAGATAAGAACCCTGAGCGCATCATGATCATGGGCTCGGGCCTGACGGGCGTGGAGGCGGCATCCATTCTGGCGGGAAGCCTGGACGCCAGCATCTACGTCATCGAGGCCAGGGACAGAGTCCTTCCCCAGTTCTCACCTCAAACCTCACAGCTAGTGGAGAAGGCACTGTCTAAGAAGGGTGTGAACATTCTCACCTCCACTCAGATCTGCGAGGTAAAGGAGGACTGCATCCTATTCGAAGACGGCACTTGTCTGGACTGCGACATGGCCATTTGGACGGCCGGGATCAAGCTTTCCCAATTTGTCCAGGATCTCCCGCTTCCCAAGAAGAACGGCTGGATTCTTGTGGACCCGTACCTCGTAGCCCAGGACAATATATTTGCCATCGGCGACTGCGCCTGGGTGGAGATCGATAGCAAGCTAGCGACCAAGACCGGTCTGGAGGCTGAACGCCAGGCAAAGCACATCGCCCGCAGCCTGACCCGTCTAGCGGAGGGCAAGCCAGCGGAGAAGTATTCCGTGCGCGCCAGCACCGACAGCCAGGTGGCACTCATATCCCTGGGATGCGACTGCGCCGTGGGCGTGGTGGGAAAGATGTGCATCGGCGCGCCCACCCGGCTGATATACTCCCTCAAGAGCTGGATAGACAAGTCCTTTATCAAGCGGTTCAAGTGAAGAATATACGAAGTGAAAAATATACAATTTCCAAAAAGGGGTTGAATAGGCGCATAATCTCGCGCCTATATTGGTATTGCTTGTCAGCTTATCTTGCTGCCTTGGCCACGCGCTCCACGCTGTCTCTGTGGTTTATGGCGTAGCTCTTGACATCATGGTTGGCTGCAGCGATGATCTCATCCGCCAGGGCAGCCTCTGCCGACTTGGTCTTCTTGAAGGAGG
>CAZPUO010000307.1:0-2937 GCA_964589745.1 uncultured Methanotrichaceae archaeon | reverse complement strand
TGAGAACGGAAAAGCGAAGTCGCATGATTCAGGCAGTTTCAAGGCCGCCGATCATTGACACCGGGGCTGAAAACAAGCCCCCAAAGGATTTCAAGATTCTTCAAGATTCTGCGGCCTTTTTGACCTCACTGCACTTTTCAAGGGCCGTTTGCAGCTCTTCCATTTGGATCGGCTTGCTGATATAATCATTCATACCCGCTCCCAGGAACTCTTCCCGATCCCCGTCTAAAGCATGAGCGGTAATGGCTATAATGCAGGGCTGTTTCGCCGGTTTCCGACGTTCTCGGATACGGCGTGTTGCATCCAGTCCATCCATCTCCGGCATCTGAATATCCATGAGGATGACATCATACTGCCGTCGCTCAAGAGCTTGCAGAACTTCGAAGCCGTTGCTGGCCACATCTGCCTTGTAGCCCAGGCGCTTCAGCATGCTCAGAGCTACCTTTTGGTTCACCTGGTTATCCTCTGCCAGCAGGATCCTGAGATTTTGTCCTTTTACCAGCGGTATGGCAGCTGGCGGACGACTCGTGGAATCTGCCTTTTCTCCACTTTGCGGATAGAGCAGCTCAATAAAGAGCTTGCGAAGCTGAAGCGGTTTTAGCGGCTTGCTTAGCCCTCCGGAGGCGAAAGGCTCTGGCTGAACTTTACTTCCGATGGGGCTTATTGTTACAATCAATGATTCTAAATTCTTGCCTGTTTTGACCAACCTAATCAGATCCGAGGTGTACATATCGGGTAGAAACGTATCCAAAATCACAAAATCAAATGCCTCTTTACTCAGCACATCCGCTGCTTCTCTGCCGCTGGCCACAGCAATCGTTCCCATTTTCCAGGACTGAACTATTTTGGTCAGTACGGTCCTTACCGACTCGTTGCCCTCCACAATGAGCACCATCTTCCCAATTAGAGCAGAGGCGTGAGGGATCGGAACTTCATTGAGCTGACCTGATTTTGCTGTCATGGTAAAATGGAATGTACTGCCTATTCCAAGCTCGCTTTTTACCCAGATCCTTCCGCCCATCATCTCCACGAGGCGCTTGCTTATAGCCAGACCAAGGCCGCTGCCGCCGTAATACCTCGTGGTCGAGGAATCAACTTGAGTGAAGGACTGAAAGAGCTTGCTCATGTTCTCCAAGGATATGCCAATCCCGGTGTCCTTGACGGCAAAATGAAGCTCAACTGCGCCGTCCCTGGCAGCCGAGGAGCTTACGGATAACACCACGTCGCCCGTCTCCGTGAACTTAACTGCATTTCCGAGAAGGTTGATCAATATCTGGCGCAGCCTGGTTTCGTCTCCAACCAGTATCTGAGGCACATCGTCTTCCAAAAAGTATATCAATTCCAGTCCCTTTTCGGCTGCTTTGGCCGCCACCAGATCCATGGAAATCTCTATGCAATTACGCAGATCGAATGGCTGTTTTTCCAGCTCCAGCTTGCCTCCGTCGATCTTGGAGAAGTCCAAGATGTCGTTGATTACGGCCATCAATGCATTTCCGCTGTTGCGAATGGTCTCCAAGTAGTCTCGCTGCTCTGGCTTCAAATCCGTCTCCAGAAGCAGGCCGGTCATGCCTATGACCGCATTCATGGGCGTGCGGATCTCATGACTCATGTTGGCCAGGAACTCCGATTTGGCCCTTGTAGCAGATTCTGCTCTCTCTTTGGCGCTCTTCAAATCTTCTTCAGCCAATTTACGCTCGGTAATATCTCGAATGGACTCAATTGCCCCATAAACCTCTCCTTCGGAATTATAGAGCACCGCTGCGCTTCCAACGAGGTAAACCGCTTTGCCCCGTAAATTTGGGGTGAAGGTTTCCCCGACCAGAGTGCCATCATCCTGTCGTTTTATGGTATTGTATTTTTTTTCAATATCCATATCTGATTTTAGCACAAGATCGATGAGGATAGGCCTCCGTTCCCCAAAAAAGGGCAAAGCATACTCATAGTCATCCTTCCCCAGGATATCCTCTGCCTTAATGCCCGTCATATTCTCTATGGCTCGGTTCCAGGCTATTACTACTCCCTGTTTATTGACGACAAAAGTGGCATCAGGCAGGAAATTGATTATGTCCGCCAGCCTGCGCTCTGAGTTCATCATCGCAGCTTCAGCTTGCGTCCTTTCCAGGATCTCATTCTGCAGATCTCTGTTGGCAGCCTCAAGCTGGGAAGTACGCTGAACTACTCTGCGCTCCAGCTCTTCATTTAAGCGAATGATCTCCTTCTGTGCTTGTTTACGCTCGACTATTTCTTCCTGTGCCTCAGAAAAAAGATGGGCATTTTCATTCAATACCAGAACCTGGCGAGTAACTACTAGACAGAGGATCAATCCCACGGCCAGAGAGAGCGCGGAGAAAGACAATGCCAAGGGATAATAATGGCTCCAAACCAGCAGGGCAAAAGCACCCCCCGCCGCAATATAGGGCAGATAAAGGGGCCATGTGAGTTGGCCATAGTGTGGCAGAACCTCTCGAACTCTCTTTGAGGCACTTTTTTGAACGACAACAGCCTGAGACATTCCTGCCAAGCCGATGAACACGTATCCCAAAGGCCAGCCAACATCCAGAAATCCTCCAGCAACGTAAGTTCCATTCATGGTCTGGCTAAAGAAAATAGCATCGGTTATTATCAGAAACATGAATCCGCTGGCAAGAAATAACAACGGATTTTGTCCCATCTGGTAAATCCTCTTGAAGAGCAGCTCCAGTACGGCAAAGAGCAGAACCAGATCCATGACGGGATAGGCTACAGAAAGGGTCAGAGTGAGGGTATCAACATTTTCAGATCCCTGGATTGTAGGGACGATTATAAGAATCCAAAAGAAGAGAATTGCTGATATCATCATTATTCCCGTATCTAGCATCATCTTGAGCCTCTCGCTGGAGGTAAACTTTATGCTAGGAAGGAGAAGAATGCCTAGTAGGCACAAAGGGTAGCAAACTA
>CAZPUO010000306.1:0-2945 GCA_964589745.1 uncultured Methanotrichaceae archaeon | reverse complement strand
TTGTAGGAACCGTTCTGCACCTTTTGCTAATTTAGCCGTAGGCTGCCGCTTTTGACCATCTTGATGCCGGGCGGTCGTATTCGGACAATGAACTTCGCAGCAGTCTTGTTCCTGGTGCAGCCTATCGTCCTCGCACTGATGACCATGATCTGCAGCCTGCCTGGCCGTGATCCTCTGCCAAATAGTTTGGGGAGAAGAAGGCGGTCATCATCATCTACGAGTTGTGTTTGATTTATTAGCTCTTGGGATAGGAAAAATCATCTGGGCAACCTTCGTTTCAACACTAGGTTTAGTATATCTTAGTATATTTATGAAATAAATTTGCTTCATCCCCAGTAAATTCTTAGCTATATTAAATTTTGTTGAGAATTAGCCAATCATCTTATGATACGGTCAGAAACTTTTTATGTACTCAAGGTGCTGAAATGATACATCACAGCTCAAAGACGCGGAAAAGATCTAATCCTCATTCCAATCCTTGAAATCCGTCCTCAGAGAAAGGCGAATGGAATATGAAAATCCTGGCCCATGAAGCTGGCATAAGTGAGGTTTTTGCTTTTAAAGGTTAATTTATGTGGTGAATGTATGATAAATCTGAGAAGTACATTTATAGCCTTCATATTTCTCTGCATAGCATTCAGCTTTGCCTTTGCCCAGGATGACCAAGGTCTGGATATCAAGAATCCCCTCTATGAGGCTTTTCCTGAGCTTGCCTCTATGCCAGCTCCAGACGCGATCTCCGAAGGACTCAGAGCTACATATTACAGTGCAACCGCCATTATCCCCAAGGATAGATACTACTATTACGTCAGCCGAAGTGGCACTATAATAAAGGCTGATGAGGTTGGACCCTCTGGAGAGGGATTTATTCAGTTCGACGTTGTCGCATTAGACGACAAAGCTGCCGTATATGCCATGATGTACGGTCTGCAAAACGACAGAATAATTCCCCTAAGCGACTTTGGGTCCGTAACCCCCGCGAGTTGCAGTGATTTCTGGTGTAATCCTGGAATCTTTTCAAAGGCCGCTGGCCTCGCAGGAGGTCCCCTGACCGTCGTGCCCTTCCCGCTGGAGGTCTCCGGCCAGAGCTACCAGGGCATCAGGTTCGAGTACAACGATGCTAACGCCAGATATGTTTCAGTTTACGATAAAGTGACGGGCCTCCTTCTCTATTACCAGCAGGCAATCCCGTCATCCGATGGAAAATATATGCAGCTGGCAATCATCGAGCTGCGCAATGTCCGCAAAGTTCAGATCCCCTGGCAAAGCTGCCCGGCTCCATCTTGGCTCAAAGACGGCTATGAGATAACCTACGAGGGACAAGACCAGCTGGCTATCCCTGGAACACCATCAGGAACCCTGCCAGTTTCAGTTCAGATACAGGTGACCTCCGTTGAGCGCAAGGCAGTTTTGGCCCGGCTGATCAAGTACCTCCAGGGAGCCTTCAATGCAGCTACAACCGTGGTCAGTGGCCCGTTCCAGCTGACTGATGCCTTATGGCTGCCTGCGGAGGCAATCGCATCCCTCAAAGTAGGCTTAATCGATCAGGACCCTATAACTGGCATAGATACCAGCGTTGTCTACAATGGCGAAGATGGAGTTAAAATCCAGCAGAAAGGCCAAGGCTATCTCAAAGTTCTGGGCTATGACAGGAAAAGCGGATGGTTGAATTACTTGTACCAGGAACAGGTAACCGATCCTCTGCTCGAAACGGTTTACAAAACAGAGCTGAAGCTGAAGCAGTAAGAAAAAAGGCCTCTTCGGCAAGCTGCAATTTCTAGCTTATCTTTACCTCTGGCCAAGATCATGATTGCCGTCTCATCATCGGTCTGGTGTTTATCGGATACCGTGGGCGAGCTGAGGCGTAGGTGCGCATGAGCGTGCAGGGGGAGGGCGGGGGCGGGTGGCCAACAACTCCGCAGCTAGGGAACTCGGCCAAGAATCTGGGACCCTCTAAGGATACCGCCCGTAAGGTCCGGCTGATCGGCCGGGCGTCTCGCTTACTACAACCTTTCCGGTCCAGGGAATCACAGAGTTTCGGCTGCTTCGCTTCAGGTCGTGATCATTTGGCTTCCGTGCACAGAATCCCACGCGCAAAGTTAGAGTTGTTCCAAGAGAAGCTGCTATTTATAAATTACATCAGTGGCGAAAAGGGATAGTGCCAGCGCAGGCTTGTGCATGATGTTGAAGCGCTTCTCGCATCAAATCATACAATTTCCTACAATCGATCATTTCATCTTATTAGATCTCAAATAAACTAATGAATCTTGATATTTTCACCTTCGAAATAGCTAAATCACCTAGCGATTCGGTGGAGGATTGATATGAGAAATTTGATAATATTGGGCCTCGTCCTTTTGTTATTGGCTTTAAATTGCGAGGCAACCGCGCCAATGCAGCTCAGTGGAATCGGCGGCCATACCACTCTAGCAAAAGTGTCCAGCGCGAATATAACAACCGAGGTAATCAATGCTTCTGCGAATGATCTCTGGAATTGGGGCAAGATTCCATTGAATTATGCACTGAATAATTCCGGTATACTATACGAGTTGGGAGCTGGCCCGGAGGAGGATAATGCATGGTTGGAGACCAGGCTGGACGAGGTGGAGCTGAACACGACAGATTATGCTTGACTTGGGCAAGGTTCGAACCGCCTTGATTTTACTGCAAGCCGAGGAAGCTCAATGATAGCCGGGAGTTCCTGCCACCTTCCGCCTGGGTCAGGAACCATGGCACCAGTTAAAAGCCGGGGTAGTCAAGTACCGGGGCCACGGGGAGGTGCTTGGCAGGATCAGGCGGGGCCGTTCATCCCATGTCACCGTTTTTTTGATCGAGCGTAGACTGATGCTACAAAATAAAACCAAATTTCTTTTCATAGAATACCTCATTCCGGTCGTGTCTCAATTTAACTGACAGGAATCCTGAAACACAGCAATTCATATAGA
>CAZPUO010000305.1:0-2952 GCA_964589745.1 uncultured Methanotrichaceae archaeon | reverse complement strand
CCGCACCAACTTCGGTGGCGGCAAGCTGCAGATCATGGACACCTGGTGGCAGACTGAGACAGGAGGCTTCCTGGTATCGCCTCTGCCCATCACGCCGCTGAAGCCCGGCTCGCCAACATTCCCGCTGCCCGGATTCAATGTTGATATTTTGGACGAGGACGCCAACCCCGTTCCGCCAGGCTCCGGAGGCAATATCGTCAGCAACACACCCTGGCCGTCCATGCTGCGTGCCTTCTTCAGAGATGAAGTCAGGTACAAGAAGGAGTACTGGGATATGTACTGGCAGGCCAAGCCCGGCACTTACCTCGCTGGAGACAAGGCTACCAGAGACAAGGATGGCTACTGGTGGATCCAGGGCAGAATCGACGATGTGCTGAAGGTTGCAGGGCATCGGATCTCCAACGCTGAGGTCGAGTCCGCTGCTGTCAGCCACCCCAAGGTAGCTGAGGCAGCCGTTATCGGCCAGCCCGACGAGGTCAAGGGCGAGAAGATTGTGGCCTTCGTGATCCTCAAATCCGGCGTCCCGGAGGCAGAGGAGCTCAAGAAGGAGATCTCAACTCACGTGCGCAAGGTTTTGGGCCCCGTCGCTTACCCAGACAAGGTCTACTTCGTCAAGGATGTCCCCAAGACGAGGAGCGGCAAGATTATGCGCCGCGTCATCAAGGCCAAGGCCTTGGGCAAACCAACAGGCGATCTGTCGGCTCTGGCCAACCCAGAGTCCGTAGAGAACATCCCACTCATTGGATAAGTGGGATATCACCCTCCCTTTTTTAGTAGTCCTTCTCAGTCTGAAGTCTTTTCCCAGCTGCTTGGCTACGTTATTTCATCCAAAAACTATTTCGTGAGGTATGCCAATAGCCAGCTACGGCCTAGGAAGCTGGGTACTTAGTAGACCGAGTGCATCAGTTGCTGACCGATGAAGAGATTGCTAGAACTGCCTGAACATACCATGCCTGGCGAGGCGATGCAGGCGCAGGAAAATACGAGGGTGTGCCTGGTTTTTGCGGGAGCACGATCATCGAGAAGATCCGCGGGAGCGGCTATGTTCTCACGCCCGGACGCTATGTCGGGCAGAGGAAGTGGAGGAGGATGAAGAGCCTTTCGAGGAGAAGATGCGAAGGCTGACAGCCAGGCTTGGCGAGCAGTTCCAGGAATTGTCGCAACTGGAAGCGGAGATTCGGACTAACCTGAAGGGACTGGGGTATGAGATCTGAGGGGCGGTTGGTTGAGCTTCCGACTTGTTACGCTGCTATTCTGGCAGGTCTGAAGGATCAAATCAGATCTGCTAGACTGAAGGCAGGACTGGCAGTAAACCGCGAGCTAGTCCTTTTGTACTGGAGAATAGGCAGGCAAATTCTCAAGCAGCAGCAAGAGGAGGGATGGGGCTCTAAAGTTATTGACCGACTGTCTTTGGACCTGCGGCGAGAGTTTCCGGAGATGAAGGGTCTCTCGTCTCGGAATCTGAAATACATGAGAGCATTTTCCGAGGCATATCCCGATGAGACAATTGTGCAGCAACTTGCTGCACAAATTCCCTGGTTCCATAACTGCGTCTTGCTGGATAAGGTGAGATGCGCCGAAGAACGGATTTGGTATATCCGCCAGACCATCTCAAATGGCTGGAGCAGGAATGTCCTGGTCCATCAGATTGAGAGCGGCCTGTACGAGCGACAGGGACGGGCACTGGTCAATTTCGACCGAACACTGCCAGCTCCACAGTCTGAGCTTGCCCGTCAGATTCTCAAAGATCCTTACAACTTCGATTTCCTAACTCTGGGCAAGGAGGCGCAAGAGCGGGATTTAGAGGCCGCCTTGCTAATTCATCTGCGGGAATTCTTGTTGGAGCTTGGGGTAGGGTTCGCCTTTGTGGGAAGCCAGCATCACCTGGAGATTGGAGACCAGGACTTTTATATCGATCTCCTATTTTATCATCTGAATCTTCGCTGCTATGTGGTTATCGACCTTAAGATATCTGACTTTCAGCCTGAGTTTGCAGGCAAGATGAACTTCTATCTTTCTGCGGTGGACGATCTATTGAGACGGGCAGAAGATGGGCCATCGATTGGGATTGTGCTCTGCAAGGGAAAGAACCGGGTAATCGTCGAGTATGCATTGAGGGACACCAATAAGCCAATGGGGGTAGCAGAATATCAGCTCTCATCGGCGCTGCCGGAGAATCTCAAGGGAAGCCTGCCTACTATTGAAGAGCTGGAAGCGGAGCTGGAAGGGGCGAGGGGCGAGAGATGAGATGGCAGCTCCGGAGGGGCATGATAGTGCAGACACTGTCTGCACGCATTTCCTTTGGCGAGATATTGTGGCGGAGTACCTGACTGAACTGCTATCAAGGAAGATGCTGAAGAGCCAAGTTGGATGATGCCATATGGTTGCGAGAGGCGGACGGCAATTGTAGGGAAAATGGATAGCGGAGCCAGGTTAGTGAATAAAGCGATGCGTATGAAGCCGGAAGGACAAATATCGCGCACAGTTGGCGATATAACACTTCATTCGGTTGAGATCCAAATTAATGATACAGAGAGTTCTTATGAGGCAATTTGATGGACATTATTTTTCATTATCCACCAGAATTGATGAATCTTCTGATTGATGCGATCCCCCGCATCTGTCGAACAAAAAAGGACGTTTTACTTTTCTTCAAAGGCGCAGGGGTCGATTCTGCTCTAACAGATGACCTTGCTAATCGATTGAAGAAGGATAAAGACAGCATCAATAAGTATGAGATAGCCCGAACTGTGCTGTCTAGGCTCAATGAAAAGGGAGACGCAACTCTGAGAGAGCGACGAGAAATATTAAAGCGCATTACAGAGATGGAGGATTTCTCAACTTGCTGGCCTAATGACCAATGGGAAGCAAAAGGCTTTGTTGCTGAGATTAGACGGGTAATTATAGTTAGGAACCTAACTTTTTATACCAAACATCTCCCCCAAGAAAACG
>CAZPUO010000304.1:0-2953 GCA_964589745.1 uncultured Methanotrichaceae archaeon | reverse complement strand
GCGGGAACATGCCCCGCCTGCTTGCAGCGGGGTCCGCCGCCGCAACGTTTGACTCACTACGTTCCCCCTCTCTGGCCGTACCATGCCTTTTTGGTCTCTACGGGGCTGGTTTTCATGATCGCAGGCATGCTCGCAGCAAGGTACAAGAAAGGCCGGAAGAAGTGGTTGAAGACGCATAAGACGCTAGGTTTGCTCGGGGCTTCTCTGGCCATAGCTGGAGTTCTCATGGCTGTTTATATGGTCTCGACCTACCTTGGTATTTATTTCATTAAAATTACGCATGCTTATGTGGGAATAACAAGCTTGTTCCTAGTGGTTTTAGCACCCCTCATAGGATATATGCAGTTCAGGCTGAAGGATAAGAGAGTTCATGTCATTCACAAGCTGTCGGGTCGACTGGCAATTCTTTTCATGCTAGCCAATGTTTTGCTAGGGCTGCAGATAATTCTCAGATAACCAAAAGGACGTTCAAAGCTGCTATTAGCCAGAAAATGGACCTGAAAAGTCGGAATCGACCATGAATCCGAGTATTCTATTAGTACTATTATTGGTCTGATGAAATTCGTTCCGGAACACCCCCAAGATTCTTATAGAGGAAACTCCAAAAATATGCATCGGAAGATTGTATAGGCTTGAATTTTCCCCAGGAAATATTTCATGAGCGGATCGGATACCGATGAATGAGGAGGCTTTGAGAACGGATAAAGACTTAACTCCTGACGTGGAATTGGACTGTGTGGGCCTCTTTTGCCCGCTGCCCATTGCCCGGACCAAAGAGGAGATCGAGAATATCGAGATAGGGCAGCTTTTGAAGGTAGAGGCTGATGATCCTGCCGCAGAAGAGGATATCGCTCGCTGGACGAAGCGAGCAGGTCACGAGATGGTTAAGCTCGAAAAGTCCGGAAACATAATCACCTTCTGGATAAGAAGAAAGAAATGAAAAGATGGAAGATCAACGTGCGATATCACGCAAAATCTAGACAAGAGCATGAACGGTTTAAAAGGATGGTATTGGCATGAGCAAGATACTTTACGTTCAGACTAGTGGCATGGAAACGCCGGAGCGGCTGTATGCGCCCTTCATCCTGGGCACGACAGCCAGAGCCATGGATGTTGAGGCTTCGATCTTTTTCATGATCAAGGGCATTACGGTAGTCAAGAAGGGCGAGGCGGAGAAGGTCAAGATCGGAAGCTTCCCCAGCCTGAAAGAGGTCCTCGATCAGGCCCTGAAGGCTGGCGTGAAAATGTATATCTGCGAGCAGAGCACCCAGCTCCTGGGCATTTCCAGGGGCGACTTCATACCTGAGGCCAAGATTGCCGGTGCAGCAACCCTGAACGACCTGGCCCTGGATGCAGACTCGGTCCTCACCTTCTGAAAGCGGTGTTATGTGCGGAATTTATCTGGACTATCAGTCAGCCTCTCCCGTGGATCCCAGGGTTTTGGAGTTTGCAGAGCGCTACCTTACGAAGGAGTTCGGAAACCCGTCAGCTCTGCACTCGCGCGGTCTCGCGGCCGAAGCGGCCCTGGAGGAGGCACGCACAAAGGTGGCGGAGCTGATCGGAGCCGAAGGTCCTGAGACGATTGTCTTCACAGCAGGCTCGACCGAGGCCAACAACCTGGCCATCCGCGGCATGGCAAAGAGGAACTCTGCTAAGGGCAGGAAGCTCCTGGCCAGCAGCATCGAGCATATCTCCGTCCTCAACCCGATGAAGGATCTGACGAAGGGCGGCTTCGAGCTATCGCTCGTGCCCGTGGATAAAACGGGCCTCGTCGATCTCGCGGCACTGGAGGGCATGCTATCCAAAGAGACCATCCTGACCTCGGTGATGTACGCCAACAGCGAGATCGGAACCATCCAGCCCATTCGGGAGGTGAGTGACCTGGTGCACGGAAAGGGGCTCTTCCTGCACGTGGATGCCACTGCAGCCTGCGGAAAGATCCCTGTGGACGTGCAAAAGGACGGGATCGATCTGCTCACCCTCTCCTCCAACGACCTCTACGGACCGCAGGGCGCGGGCGCACTTCATGTTAAACCGGGCGTGCGCATTCAGCCGGTGCTCTTCGGCGGCGGCCAGGAGCGGGGTCTGTTTCCTGGTACGGAGGATCTCTTCGCGCTGGCTGGATTTGGCGAGGCCGCCAGGCTGGCGAAGCTGGAAATGGCTGACGAGAGCCAGCGACTTTCAGCTATCCGGGATGGCCTGATCAAAGAAATCTTGAAGATTGACGAGGCCTACCTAACCGGCCATTCAAAGAAGCGGCTGCCGGGACACGCCAGCTTCCGCTTCAGCCGAATCGAGGGAGAGAGCATTCTTCTAACTCTGGACGCCATGTTCAACATTCAGGTATCCACGGGCTCGGCCTGCTCCTCTCGCACCCTGGAGCCATCGCACGTGCTTTTGGCCATAGGCTTAAAGCACGAGGAGGCGCACGGGTCGATGGTCATGACCTTGGGAAAGCACAACAGGCCGGATCAGATTCCAATTATAGCCAGAGCAGTTGATCAGGCAGTGCAGAGGCTTCGAGCCATTTCCGCGTTATAAAGGTGAGATCAAAAATGGCACAGATTGGTTACTCCAAGAAAGTTATGGAACACTTCATGAACCCCAGGAACGTGGGGGTGATCGAGAACCCGGACGGATACGGCAAGGTTGGCAACCCGGTCTGCGGCGATCTCATGGAAATCTTCATCAAAGTTAAGGATGACAGGATCGATGACATCAAGTTCAGGACATTCGGATGCGGCTCGGCCATAGCCGTTTCCAGCATGGTCACGGAGATGGCCAAAGGAAAGACGCTGGACGAGGCTATGAAGATCACTCGCAAAGACGTGGCCGACGAGCTGGAGGGGCTGCCGCCCCAGAAGATGCACTGCTCAAACCTGGGTGCGGACGCGCTGCACGCGGCCATCAAGGACTACTGGGTCAAGATCGGGAAGATCAAGCCGGAGGAAGC
>CAZPUO010000303.1:0-2958 GCA_964589745.1 uncultured Methanotrichaceae archaeon | reverse complement strand
ATGTAGGAATTAATGTCGTTGGAGGCGATATCCGACTCGACCGTGTAGTAAGTCAGGGCGAAGTTCGTTGTCACGAACACGGGCGACTCAGGTCCTGGCTTGCCAACCTTATACAGTCCGGGCTTTACCTGCACCGGTTTCCTGGGATCGGTGTAGATGTTGAAGCGCAGGTGCATGTCCGGCATCATGCTGTAAGCCTCGATGGAGTGCTTGATCATGATGGCTCCGCCGCGAATGACGAACGCCGCTGTCAGCACGGACTCCCAGTAGGCTGCCCTAACTGGGTCCTCGGTGGTCATCCAGGCATTGATTGGTAGCGCCATGACTGGATAAGCGATATCCCTCTGAGCTTCCTCGACCGCCGCACGGCGGAGGTTGATGAAGTTCAGCAGAGACTGCTGCAGAAGCTTGCCGTTGGGCGCAGTGCCTGGATCTAGCACAAGATCGGTGAGGCCCATGCCGACAAAGGTCGCTACCATGGACTTCAGGCCGTCCAGGTCGAAAGGAACGCTGAGCGTGACGGGCACATTGTAGTCGTGAGCGAGCTGAGCCACCTCCTTCCAGTTGTCCTTGGTGGCAGCATAGATGAGAGGCCTGGTTTTGGCTGCGACCTCTAATCCTGCCTTCAGAACGGCGGGGTTGAAGGAGCAGAGGATGAGCGGATAGTTCGAGTTCTCCATGACCTTCTTGACACAGGCAGCAAACTTTGCTGGATCGTCCGTGACGGAACGCACGGCGATCATCTCCACGCGCTCCCAGTTGCCGATGTAGAACTTCTTCCATTCAGTGATCTTCTTCACGCGCTCCACGAGCTTGGCCTCGTCCATGGCATCGGAGACATCATAGGCAAAGGGTGGCTTGTTGAAGAAGGTCATCTGGTGGCGGTACATGATGTCCTCGCCACCCACCTTGAGCTGCTTCTCGCCTGCGCCCACATAGATCATCTTGAGCTCAGGAGAAACGATAGACCTGAGGGTCACAAGCTTCTTGGCGTACTTCTTCTCCTTAATGAGAGGCGGACAGTCTTCCACCTTCTTGGACCTGTCGATGAGGCCTGCTGCAAATGCCATGCAGGTCTGCTCACCACATTCCTTGCAGTTGGTCTGAGGAAGCTGCTTGTAAAGGTTAAGCGGGCTTGATTCCTTCATGGTTCTCACACCCCCATCTTGAGCCAGTTGGCAGTGTCCGGCGTCTTGGCATCGATGATTCCCATGAGCGATTGAGTGATCTCATGCACATATGCCACAGCCAACGGATGCATCATCATGAATATGTCCACACCGGCCATGGCCAGGGTGAATCCAGTCAGGACCTCCCAGATCGGACCGCGGAGCATCCTGTCTCCCCAGTCTGAGTCCTGTTTGTTGGGAGAGCGGACCATCCAGGCCTCCCTGACACCCCAGGCGTTGGTTGTGCCGGAGGACATGGGGAAGCTCAATTCGTCGTCGCCCTTCAGAGCGCCAAGCCTTATTCTCTCCATATTGGTGTAGGCGAAGTCCAGGCCGTATGCCAGCGCAGCCGTGGTCGGGTCCATGACTATGGAATCTCTGGGCATTCCCACTACCTTCATGAGCTTCCTATCGAGCTCTTTCTGAGAGTTTATCTCCAGCTGTGTCCAGGCTAAACAGACGTGTCCGTTGTCCTTGCAGGCCCTGCCGATCTTCTCCCAGTCCATGTTCAGGTTGGCAGAAGCGATGAGAACGCGCTCACCCTGGCAAACCTCAGCGGCCTTGGCCAGCAGGACAGGGTCCTTATCGGGGTTGCCAGATCCGCCGATACAGATTGGCACGTCAACAGCCTGCAGAACATCCTCGACCACCTTGACGGCCTCCTGGGGCGGGGTGTCCTTGAGGAGCGGGTCGGTGCTGATCAGGTGAACTGTGATCAGATCTGCGCCGAACTTGTTGACTGACTTTTTGGCCCACTCAGCCGGGCTGCCCATGACATCCTCGTAGTGCACCTTCACGGCCTTGGCCATGCCGATGGGTATGTCGAAGACATCCATGGTGATCTTGGGTGCGTTGGGCATGGGTGCATCCGGGAAGAACGCCATGGCCTTCTCGCCGCCCAGCTTCATGACTTTACCGCGGCTTCCGCCATCGGCCTTGGTGGCTCCGATGGTCACCTCTTGGATGGGGACCTTCCAGGTCTTGTCCTTGCCCACGCTGAACTTGGCGCTGGCCAGAGCGGCGGCAACCTTGAAGGCTGGCTCAGCTGCGGCTGCAGCTGCAACCATTCCTGCTGGTGCCGGACTAACTGCCTGAGCTACGGCGACGGGCTGCATGAGCGCATCCACCGGATAGCCCACTGACTTGGCAAAGTTCATAAGCTGCATGGCGATCTTGGCTGCCTCCTGGCCGAAGTAATAGGCAAAGAGAGGCCCGACGCCACCTGCACCTGCGTCAATCTCAATTTCTATATCGCCCTCGATCTTGACACCCTCGAGGGACTGAACATTCATCTCAGATAATGTCTTGTTCAGGTCAGATAAAGTGATCTTTCCTGCCATTCAAATCACCCTCATAGGCCCAAATTCCTGACCACCTGCTTCATCTCCTGAACGGCAAGTGAATCGTCAGGCAGGCCCATCAATGGATCTCCCACTAAATCGAACTTGGCTAAGCTCTCGTCGTAGGGAATAGTGCCGATAACCTTCAGGCCCAGGCTCTTGGCATTCTCCAGGACTTTCTCTTTCCGCTCTGGAGTGACCTTGTTTACTATCACGTACAGATCCTTGTACTTCATCTCGATCTCCCTGGCCAGGTCGCGTATGCGCTCGCCCGTGGTGAGCCCCCTTCGGGACTCATCTGTGACCACGATGAGGTCATCGAGGTCTGGAATGGTCTTCCTGCTGAAGTGCTCCAGACCCGCCGGGGTGTCGATGATGACCAGATCGTAGTCGGCAACGGTCTTGTCCATGATGCCGCGCAAAAGGTTGTTGACAAAACAGTAGCATCC
>CAZPUO010000302.1:0-2975 GCA_964589745.1 uncultured Methanotrichaceae archaeon | reverse complement strand
AACTCCTGTAACGCTGGAATCAACTGCTTCTTCTCGAAGAAAAGTTCGGGAACTGCTCCGAAACGCACACCTAAGGGGATTCGAACTCCTTCACACTCTTTGTTTTACGCTGATGGTCCTTTGCCAGCAAGGAAGAAAACCAACCAAACGGCACCGGATTGCACATTGCGCTAGAAAGTGATTTTTAGATAGATTTCATTAGACATATGAGCTATAATTTGGTTAAGAGGGCTAAACTAGTAGGGTAGACTTGACGGTGTTTTAAATGAAATTGAGAACTTGGTGCACGCTCTAAGAGAAGTGATGTAATTTAGGTGCAATTGGTTAAGAGGCAGCCAAGCGACTGGCATCACACACTTCGTCACATTGTGCACCTTACTATCGCATACCTTGTTGCTAGAATGACCATATTCTGAGGACTTTGGGCTAGCTCACTTCCACAGCTGTGAATCTTCTGACCATGATGTTGCCATTGCTTAGCGGGTATATCCACGAGATAACTGTCACCTTTTTGAATCCTTTTCTATCAATATAGCTACTGGCCCAGTGATTAATCTGCCTTTCGTCATCCTTATGTAGACATGCTAGCAGAAGAGCAGCCTTTTGGTCATCAAATATGAAGCTGGCTGAATGCGGCCTATTATCTTGGGCAAATTCCTTCTCCATGCGTTCTATTTGCTGGGCTACGTCTGCTCTTGTCTTCTCGGAACAATCCAACAGGCTAAGCGATGCATTGACAAAGCCTGAAGGTCTACTGCTTTCTAACACAGTGATTAGGTGTTCAAACGTCTTTGGCATTTGTTGCCGCGGTTTTGGTACTTCTGAGCGAACTCCCTCTTTAAATAGGTAGTATGAATCTAGGTCTTCTGTATAACCTATTAAATTTACAGCTTTTTTATCAGCGAATTTAGCTTTATCTACATAAAGACCTTCTTAAAGATAAAGCATTAGTATGTCAAGTTCATCAACATATTTAAAGTTGATAATATCATTAAGTGGTATACGACACTTCAAATAGTGGATGAACTCCGTAGGGTGTTCAACAATCTCTGAAATCACTCTCAAGTCATTTATATAAACTGCCCAAGGCCATTCTCGTTCCTTTATCACCCCCATCTGTTCTATAGAACTCAATTGCGCAGAGAGAAAATCTAGTTGCTCGTAGGAAATGGCTATCATAAATATGTTGGTAAACAGCCCTGTTTTCAGGTCTACCACTTGATTATGCTTATCATCGTAGAATGGGGCCACATCAAAAGATTTGATATAATTCAAAGCTCTCAACCCCTGCTCATGAGCTTTGCCTAAAATCTCCTTAAGGTTATCCTTCAACCTTAAAATCGAGCCTCGACGTGCCCTGTTTGTCAGCTTTCCAGCTTTTGCCTCGACAATAATGAGAACACCATCAAGTAAAATAAGCCCATCTGTCTCAAACCACTGTTCACTACCATTAACGATGACTGGATAATATGACTTCGGATAGATTTTCGACCCTGGTAGAAGGCTACTTAACAGTTCTAACCCCTTTTGTTCCAAGTATTCATCGCGTTTTGTTAAGAAGTGTGAAACGAAATAGTTGGAGTCTCTGCTTTCGATAAGTCGTTCAAGAAGGTACCCTGCAGATCGAAGCGCCAAAGGAATATGAAACAAATAGAAATTTCCAGCGTGACTTATTACAGGCTTCTCATATATTAGTGATGGGTTCAAAGGCCAACCTGGCCATTGCGGTAGCTCGAAGAAATCATGATTGCTACCAAAAGTACATGCAATTGCCTCAAGAATAAGAGAATCAACTTCGTTTCTGGGTGTAATTTCCAACATGGATGGTCCACCCAAGCTTTCGAAAACTTCCATGGCTTTTTCCATCCTCTCGGAAATTTTAGGATGGGCTGTACGAAATGCATCTATCATTTCTTCCACGGTCGAGGATCCTAGCTCTTTGCCTTTACTCCACTGGACAAAGTTGGAATGAGCTCCTTTAAGTTCCCGGGCAGCTTCAATAGTCTCCTGAGTTCGCTTGTTAATGCTCTGTTCTGCATACTCTAATGCGTCAAGAAACTGTTCGGCGGTGAATCCAAACTTCTCTTTGAGGAAATCATTATGAGAAGGATATACCTCTATAAAGGTCTCTTTAATGTGAGGCCAATATGCATCACCCCTAATCTTAAGAGCTTTGCCTAGTAGCATTTGTCTGATTTCACTTTCAATTTCGCTATGCTTGGTTTCACTAATTTCAGTACCGTAATACCAGAAAGCATCATTAAGTATTTGGTCGAGTAAATCTGAAACCTGTTGTATTATTTCTGAAGTTACATCCTTTGGATTTGAAGGATATGGAAATGCTGTAGCCACGCTCATAAGTAGCTCGACTTTTGCTTCTGATCCTGTGTGCGTTATTTCTCGATATTCCTCAGGATCAGCCAAAAGATTCATTAAGGATATGTCAGTTAGTGTGATTAAGGGGTCATGCTCTTTTACCAAGTCTGCCAAACGCTGAATTTTATCATCGATTTCTCGCTTAAAATTTGGACGTCCCCTCTTTATTTGTTGCATGAATTTTGTATGTTCCTCGGGATCCCAATTCGAGCGCATGACAATAATACGACCATCTCGCTCAACGGTAATGGGTCCTAATTGCAGCACCTCTCGTTCAGATTTGATGGAATTGGTGTGTTGAAGAAGCTTGCCACGGTTTTTGTATAGTTTGCGTTTCGATCTGCTCATATGATTAGGCTATATTCAGCAATTCCAGATATTGGTACTTTGTTATTGCCTCCATTATAGCATCCCGAAGTCTTTGGACAGCAGAGGAACGATAGAAAGGTTCTACTACTGATTTTGCTGAACTATAAGCCATTTTGTTGGGGAGGCCAGCTGCCCTTTGCTTGCTAGAGCACTGCAAACCTCTTATCATTTTTCATCTTTGCCTCCCCAGATAAACATCCAGCCAAACCCTCGCTTGACCTTCCACTGTC
>CAZPUO010000301.1:0-2997 GCA_964589745.1 uncultured Methanotrichaceae archaeon | reverse complement strand
GAATACGCCCTACGCTACCCTGACAATCTGTCCAACTTAATTCTAGTGGACACCGGTGCCAGCACCGACTGGCTTCACTGGAATATGCTTGAGTTCCTGACCAAGCGCGGTTACAGCAAGAAAGCGGTGGAGACGGCACGTAAGTTTTTCCGTGGAGAAATCACGCCTCGCGAGATATTTCCTTCGATACTGCATTTCGGCCGCTCTTGCTTATACAGGTTCAATCCGTTTGTTTCACTCTCTGGGCCAGCTTCCAAGTACAGCGCCGAAGCCCTCACTTATGGCTTGGGAACCCTACTTAAAGGATGGAATGTAATGGCAAGGCTCGGTGAGATCAATACGCCAACATTGGTAATTGCTGGGCGGTATGACTTCCAGTTTCCGCCGGAGCACCAGGCGCTGTTGGTCAACCAAATACCCAATGCCCGTTTGGAGCTGATTGAAAAGGCTGGGCATAATGCACCCATGGAGCGGCCGGGAGAGGTGATGCACCTGGTACGAGATTTTTTGTTAAGCCGTGTGGCGCCATCACACGATCATCAGGAAATCGAAGAAGAAGTGCTTAGAGAGATGGGAGCGGGACTGTCTCTACGAGGTAAAGAAGCCCACTCTGTCTAAGAGAGCTGGAACTCCCTCATTAGCAAAAAACCACAATGTTGGGTAACAATTGAAATACAAAGCCTCTTCTAGTGGGAGTTTAATCTATACGGTGAGTTGTCGGAGTAGCTATGGGGATGAATGTATGCGTCCACCATGTAGTTACGACTTTGGGGAGGGAAGTGCTACTGGTGAGTAACCAAGTTAAACCCCACCTTCCGCCTCTTTAAATCCATTTGTCGGCGCTGTGCAATTGCCTCCGGCCCACTTTCTGTACCCTCAAGATTTCAGTCTGACTTGCATGTTTTGTACTGGCTGGTGAAGCTATTCAGATAACTTATCTATAAGTGCCTTCGCCCTAGTGGCTTTCTCTTGAGCTTCTTCAATAATCTGCTGTGCCTTCTGCTGTGCTGCAGCGATAAGCCTGTCTGAATCTTCAAGCGCCGTCCTCGCCGTATTCCTGGCTTCGTTAGTAATCTGCCCCGCCCTTTGTTTGGCCCTAGCAACAATTTCAGCCGCTTCCCATTCAGCCCTTCGCTTTCCCTCAGCTGTAACCTTGGCCACCTCCTCCTCCCCCTTCTTCCTCCCCTTCTCTATAGCTTCGCTAGTACTCTGGTCCACTTTTTGTTTGGCTTCAGCGATAATTCTACCCCACTTTTCTTCAGCTTCCTTCCTTCCCACCCCTTTAGCACTCTTAATAATCAGCTGCGCTTCATGCTGTGCCTGTTTCTTAACTTCCGTGCTCTCTCTTTCTGCCTTCTTTCTTAACTCAGCTATAGCTTTATCTGAGTCTTGCGCTTCTCTTCTCGCCCTTTCCATCACCTCATTAGCTACTTGGTCTGCTTCCTTCCTTGAGTCAGCTATTATCTTACTGGCCTCCTCCTCTGCCGCTTGCCTTGCTTCGGCAAGAATCTCTACTGATTTCTGTTTGGCTTCCTCAATGATGCGCTCCGCCTCTTGCTTCTTCGTCTCTTCGGCCTGCTTCTTTGCTGTCTCCTCAGCCTCTTTAGCAATTTCCGCAGCTTGTTGTTTTGACCTGGCAATAATTATAGCTGCTTCCTCCTCAGTTTTTCTTTTGGCTTCCTCTCCGAATTCCGCTGCTATTTGCTCAGCCTTCTGCCTCGACTCGGCCATATACTTTGCTACTTCCTGTTCCGCTTCTCTCCTCGCCTCCCTGATAATCTGCTCCGCTTCTATCCTTGCCTCTGTGATAATCTGCCTCGCTTCCTCCCGAGCTCTGCCGATAATATTGGCTGATTCTTGCTCAGCCTCTTCTCTTATCTTCTTGAGCTCCTCCTCAATAACATCAGTGAGCCTTTGCTTGTGTTTATCAATAACCCCGGCTGCCTCTTCAACCCCCTGCCTGACCTTATTACTCACTTCTTCCATCTAACTCACCTGCTTCCCTTAGGAAATTTTTCCATAATCACGATTCATTTTATCCGCTGTCAGGTAATAGTGCAAACGAAGGAGCATGATTAATTGTTGTCTCATCAGCCTATTTGAAACCTATTGCGCAAAGCCAGTTCTTGCCAGCTTTAAGCTTGAACTGTGCCCGAGGGAACCCTGCTGCAGTGAGCATCTCTAGCATCTCTGGACCGGAGTATAACGAAAAACACATTTTATCCGCTATTGCAACGTATTTATGGTGGTTGGACATCTCTTTGCTCCATCCCGTCGCAATGACGGCCAGCCCTTTAGGTCTTAACACACGATGCATCTCCTTTAGCCCTGCAATTGGCTCTGGCCAGAAGTTCAAAGATTCGATGGCGCAAGCTTTATCAAATGATTCGTCTTCAAAGGGCAGCTTTGAAATATTGCCGTATTTTATTACCACACGCGTTGCTTGCACTGCGGCTGCGTTGCACTTGAGTGCCTGTTGCACCATGATTTTTGAATAGTCCACACCAGCAACGAACCCACTTTTGGCAATCTTGGCAATCTCTTTGATTGCCATACCGCCTCCACAACCAATGTCCAACACGAAATTGTCCGGTTGGATGTTCATCAGTTCTATTGTCCATCTGCTAAGGGGTCTGTGCCTCCAGTTCATCAGGGAACCCATAAGCCTACCAAGCAATCCACTGGGTCTACGACTTTGTGCCCCCAATATTTCCATTAATGTCATAATCTTCTGCCCTAGGGTTTACTTTTTTGCCCCGTAGCGTTTATTTGGCCTAGCACCAAACAAACTGACTTTTGGTTCGCCCAATTCGAGTCATCTCAGCTCCTGAACAGCGGACATTACTGGGCAGATTGGCAAAGTATCTTTACGCAGTAAAGGGTGCGTAACCTTTAAAACTGTGGCTGTCCTCGGTAATCTTAAGTCCCACGCTACACCTGCAGCATACTTGACATTGTGGATTACGCAATGCCCAACTGTAATAGTGTCTTACGTAC
>CAZPUO010000300.1:1310-3006 GCA_964589745.1 uncultured Methanotrichaceae archaeon | reverse complement strand
TACTTGCAGCCGCTTTTATCCTGTATATAACGGTCTTTGGCCATGTCAAAGGCAGGGAGAAGATGCCGGAGTCGGTAAATGCCCTGTTCAAGAGCCTCGGGCTGTTCCTCTATAATGGGGCTGGATGGATATGTATCCTCTTCAGCCTCGCTGGCGCACAGTGGCTGAATATGCCTGCATTCTGGCCTATTACAGACTTCGTGGGCGTTGCAGGGTCAAGATCGTTTCTTGTAGGATATATGGTATCGGTGGGCATAGGATTGACAGTGATGGCGTCTTTCGTCTCGCAGTACTTCGATCTGGCATGGAAAGAGGATGAAGAGATGGAGGGTGGTGAATGATGATCGAATGGATAACTGTGCATATCCTTGAAAAATATAACTTTTGGATATCCATGCTCATCATCATTATAAGTCTCTCGGCATGTGTGGTAAAGGAGAATTTCCTAAAGAAACTCATAGGACTGAGCATATTTCAAACAGCATTCTTCCTGTGGGTGGTTTCACTCGGAGACGTGGGAAGGAATATCCTGTTCACATGGGGCTTGAAAACGCAGACTCCGCCCATTTTATGGAAACAGGCAGAGGAGATGGGATACATATATGCGAATCCTCTTCCCCACGTGCTCATGCTCACAGGGATCGTTGTGAGCGCGGCCACAACCGCAGTCGCCCTCGCCATTGTGATCAGGATATATCAGAAATACGGAACTATAGAAGAGCCCGAGATAATTGCGAAGGAGAAGGAATTTGAGGCTATGGAGGTGAGCTAAAATGGACTTTGTTGAGCACTTTCCAGTTCTCATAGTCGGCCTGTCCATGTTCCTTTCCTACACTATGCTGATTGCGGGATATTTGAACAGGAGGCTACCTTTCTACATGTCCCTGGCCATGAACTTCTTCTTCCTCATCATGTCCCTGTTCATATTGAATCACGTCCTCACCGTGGGACCGATCCGATATTGGCAGGGAGGGTGGAGGCCGCCCTGGGGGATAGAGTACGTTGTAGATGCCATGAATTCTTACCTGCTGATAATAGTTATATCAATTGTTATATTAGGATTAATATATTCAAAAAGAAATGTGGAGTATGAGATAGAAGCAAGGAAGCATGTCACATTCTATACGCTTGTTCAGCTCATGGCTTCGGGTTTGTACGGCATAACCGTTACCGGCGACCTATTCAACATGTTCATCTGGCTGGAGATAGCCTCTCTGACCGCTTACGCATTGATAGCTGTCGCTGGCGGAAGGGCATTGAGACCGGCTTACAATTATGTGATAATGGGCTCCATCGGCGCATGCTTCTATATCTTTGGAGTTTGTTGGCTTTATTCCGTCACTGGAACGCTCAATATGGCTGACATGAGGCTTTTGCTGCCACTTGTTTACGACAACAAAGCGGTTCAAATGGCCTTTGCAATGATAGTTGTCGGGGTGATGATAAAAGCGTATATATTCCCCCTTCATCTATGGCAGCCCGATGTATACACGTGGGCTCCTTCGACCATAAGCTCCATGATGGCTTCAGTGCATGTGAAGGTGATGTTCTATATCCTACTCAGGATGTTTTACTCCGTCTTCACACTAGGTTTCATAGAGCATTTTATCGGACTTGATATGTTGATATGCTGGGTTGCGGCAATAGCGATACTAGTAGGTTCAATCTGGGCCATAAAACAGCGAAATCTGAAGAG
>CAZPUO010000300.1:0-1210 GCA_964589745.1 uncultured Methanotrichaceae archaeon | reverse complement strand
CTGCTGAGCGGTCTTCTTAACCTGGTTTACTTCTGGAGGGTGATCGATCAAATGTACTTTGTGAAGCATGAGGAGACAAAGGATGCTGGAATGGTCAAAGAAACGGCTAAAGCTCTTCCGCTTAGCATGGTTGCGCCTATGCTGATCCTCGCATCTCTTTGTATCATCATGGGCATCATCTGGCTTACAGATATCCCTCTACCTTTGATCAACCACATATTATCGAATTTAAGGATGGGGGTGACCTTATAATGGAGCTGATGACACCATTATTTGCCATTCTGTGCCCATTGATTGCAGCAGCTTTGATCCTGCCATCCAGGAACAATCCGAACCTAAGAGAGGGATGGACGATAGCGGCGAGCTTAGCGATGTTCCTGCTCGTCCTGTCCATGGCACCAGAGATCTTAAAAGGAGAAACAATAAATTTCATCTTATTCCAGACGATGTTCAAGGGCGTCTATATTGGATTCAAGGTTGACGCCTTTGGAGAAATCTTTGCCATAACTGCATCCTCCCTTTGGTTTCTGGTCTCCATATACTCCATAGGATACATGCGAGCACTGAAGGAGCATGCACAGACGAGATACTATTTCGCCTTCTGCTTCGCCATATTTGGAGCGATGGGGGTTGCCCTATCGGCAAATTTAGTCACCATGTTCATATTTTTTGAGATAATAACCGTCTCAACCTACCCCCTGGTAATTCATGAGCAGACACCAGAGGCGCTGCGGGCAGGGCATAAGTATCTCGCCTATCTGATGCCTGCAGGCGCCTTCCTCCTTTTAGGGATCATGACCACTTACTATCTTACAGGCACCACTGATTTCACTCCTGGAGGGATAAAGTCACTGGCCAATGCCTCACAGCTGGTAGCAATAGCGCTCTTCTTCACCTTCCTCCTGGGATTCATGAAGGCGGCGTGGATGCCTTTCCATTCCTGGCTTCCCACGGCGATGGTAGCACCGACCCCGGTAAGCGCACTGTTGCATGCAGTAGCCGTGGTTAAGGCTGGCGTATTTGGTATTGTGCGCATAGTCTGCTATGTTTATGGCGTGGACCTGATGCACGAGCTTAACCTGTGGTTGATTTTAGCTATAATCGCCAGCTTCACCATGATCGTCGGGTCCCTCTTCGCCATTGCTCAAGACGATCTTAAGAAGAGGCTTGCATACTCCACCATCAGCCAGCTATCCTACATAATTCTGGG
>CAZPUO010000299.1:0-3010 GCA_964589745.1 uncultured Methanotrichaceae archaeon | reverse complement strand
CATAATGCGCCAGGCAGTCGCCCAGAACAATTATTCCTCCATCCGGAGTGGGATAAATCTGCTTGGGAGTATATTGCGGGTCATACAGATAGGTCAACGGCAACTGGATAGGGATATTGCGCACATAACGCACCTGGGCAGATAGAGAAATGGACAGACCGATGATAATCAAGAGAATACCAGTTACAATCTTTGCCTTCATGTGTGCCTCCCTCAAGAAATAGATTAATTTCTTAATTGATAGATAATGTTTACCATTATTTTTGTCAACTAATATTTTGTATAAAGTAACCGCAATCTCGAGAACATTGTTTTGCAAGTAATTACCAGATTGGCAGCCTAGGTTGATACATACAACTCACCTTGCCGTAGCGACATGCGTCCCCGCATGTCACTCATACAGGCGGGACGCCTGTCCCTACAATGTCATCCAGAGCTTGTCGAAGGACGTCGGCCCTGCGCAGGCAGGGATCAATGCTGTTTTCTTTCGCGTCTACCGACGCTGATCCTGGATTCTGCGTACGCAGAGGTCTTTGGCACCCGCCTTCGCGGGAATGACGAAATAATTGATTCCGTTCATCAACGGGAAGACGGAGCTACTTGCTTTGTTTATTGTTCAGCAAGATCATACTTGTAAAAGTAGAGCGGTTTCTTTTTGTTCTTTTCGCTGATAGTGAGGTAGCTCTTGCCGTCGGCGGAATAGCAGATGGCTTCACCCTGCGGTTCCACTTTGTAAGGCAGGTTTTCGTAAGGTCCGGAAAGAGCTTCCGCTATGGACTGACCGGGGTTTATTTTCCACTGGTAGATTTTGTTGTAGGTCTTGATAATGATTTTATCGCGCTGAGGGGAAATATCGCCCCCCACGGCAAAGGGAAAATCCAGACTCAGGATGCGCTTTGCCACATTGAGGCTGTCAGTGCTGAGCGGTGCTTTGATCTGATATACTCCTACTTTTACTTCGCGTTTGGAGACCAGGTAAACATCGCCATTGGCAGGATCTATCATCAGCGTTTCACAGTCCTTGGGACCGTCCTCATAGATGAAACCCAGGGAATCTACCGGCTCAACACGGCTCATATCACTAAAGAATTTCCAGTAACTTTTTAGGGATCTATATTTTGCAATAACACTACCAGTTGAATCTTTGAAATCTAATTTGGCCTCTCCAAATCTCCATGATTGCTCCATTAATCTATAAAGACAATAATTTGGATATTTTGCTTGATTGTCTCCAATTTCGCCGATATATATATAGTTTGTTGGATGAGGACCGGGACCTACAGCAATGTCCTCCCAATCGCGGTTCACTATGCCTTCCAAAGACAAAACAGCTTTTGTTTTGCCCTTGCCATCTATCAGATAGAGTTCGCTTTTTCCGCCTGAGTCGTTGTGAACATAATACATATCAGGATAGGCTCTGCTGGCTGCTATACCGGAGATTTCATCCAGTTGTTTGTCCTTAACCTTGTATGCCTTTTGGGCAGATAAATTGGATAATGCAAACAATATAATAAGCATTATTAAGACAATTATCACTCTTCTCATCTCAATTATCCTTTGTGTTTTGCAATGTATACAAATGATATCAATCTATTCCCGCCCTCCACCCAAAAGGTGAAGGGCTACGCCCTTCGACCCGGTTTTGCTAAACTCCGATCCTTGCGCAGTATTGATAGATGGGGCATTCAGCACATCTGGGATTTCTGGGCGAGCAGAGATTCTGACCAAAAGCGACCACATAGGAGTTGATCACCAGCCAATACTTTTCCGGCAGAATCTTTCGCAAAGCCATTTCGGTGTCGAAAGGAGTTCTGGTCTGCACATAGCCCCAGCGGTTGCTGATGCGGTGCACGTGCACATCCACGCAAACAGCGGGCAGTCCAAAAGCAATGGCTCGCACCAGATTGGCAGTTTTGCGTCCCACCCCGGGCAGGAGCAACAAATCGTCTATTCCAGATGGGACCTTTCCTTTGAACTTATCTTGCAGAACCTGGGGCAACTGCTTGAGGTGTTTGGCTTTTCCCCTGTGGAAGCCAACCGGATAGATGAGTTTGTCAATTTCTGCTTCACTGAATTTATCTATGTCTCGATAGGTTTTGATCTGTTCAAACAGCTTCACCACTACTTTGGTGGTGGTCTCATCTTTGGTTCTGGCGCTCAGGATGGTGGCCACCAGGACTTTGAAGGGGTCCTGGGTCTGAGCTTGAATAAAGTCTACAACAGGGGCTTTCACAGTATGGAAGTGCTGTTCCAGCAGAGGCATCACGGCGTCGATGTCAAAAATATGATCACTTCGTCCCATATTTATTCTTTTATAACATAGTAGATTTTGCAGTCAAAAGGTATTTAATGATTAAATGAAAGGCGCCATTTAAATGTCTGACGCCTTTCAACATTGCACAATTCAGTAATAATATTATATTTTCGATATTGGATATTAGAAAGTATAGTTGATTCCCAGTATCAGAACTCTATTTTTTGGATGAAAGTAATCTCCAAATTCACCTTTAAAAGCATCGGTAAGGCCTATATTGTAGCGTAGTTCAGCACTAAATCTATCTGAAAAAACAATATCACTGCCTAAGTTAATACTGAATTCGGTATCTTCGAGTACATCATCAAGATCATCAGTACCAGAATCGTAATAATATTCATCCTCCCAATAATCATATTCTTCTAAATCATACTTTCCTTTACCACCTAAAGATATACCTAATCCAGGACCAACATAGGGTGTGAAGCACACACTACCAGCTGGTAAGATATATTTAAACAATACAGGAATTTCAATATAAGAATATCTCCAATCATCTTTTTCTGTATACTCATATTCGCCATCATCTTCATAATAGTCGTTGTGAAAGCCCTTGCTCGAATACAAAATCTCTGGTTGTATAATCATATTGCTGCCGGTTTGAAAAGAGGCGAAACCACCAATAGTAAAACCATAAAGTGATGACAGATCTGAGAATTCATCATGATCCATTTTAACACTAGAAGAGTTTAATCC
>CAZPUO010000298.1:0-3013 GCA_964589745.1 uncultured Methanotrichaceae archaeon | reverse complement strand
CTGCAATACGTTTGTACAGCGCCACCGTCTCCTCGGCAACCTTCGCCTGCGTGTAATGGGCCAGGACGCGCGCCCGCCCCCTGGCCCCCAGTTCCTGGCGCAAGGGGGCATCCTCAAGCAGCCTCGCCAGATCGCGTCTGAATAGGGTTTCGGTCTTCTTGATCGCATCTTCCACCGAGCGCTTGTGGTCCCTGGCAAGCTGAATTGTTGGCTCCAGGGCGCGGCTCTTGCGATCCCTGAGGCCCTGGAGACAATCCGCACCGTTCAGGAGCTTTGAAAGATCCTCGCAAACTGTTCCGTTGTGGGCAGCCAACGCTTCCAGCCCCGCGACTTCAGCGTTCAGGCTTTCCAACTTCTCCTTGTCCACAACCTCGATCTTGCCGGTTGGCTTGATGGTGATCGTGTGAATCGTCTCCGCCTGAAGCTCACGCGCCTTGATTTTGCTGGCTTCGATGTCTGCCGCTATGTCTGCTATGTCGCTCATGCCTTCTGCTCCTTCTTTTTTTGTGAGTTGTCCATTATCGCTTTGCCGATCTGCTGACCGGGACGGCTATGCACCGCCTTCAGCACAGCAGAATTAAAATCCGTTTTTTGTTCTGGCATTCTATCTAACTCCATAAATATTACTCCGATTTTTGTAACGCTCTTGCATAATATGGGCCACCGCGACGCGTCGGGCAAATTTGGCGGGGTCCTTGATCGTGACGGAACTCCCATCCGTCTCCAGGCAATCGTAGGCTATCGATTTTGCCTTATAAACTGCAAACAGTTCTCCGTCCACGTCCTCACCTCGCGCAAGAATGGTCCTTCAGACAGGCCAGGCCCAATGCGCAGACCAGATCATCATGCGTTCCGGGCCGGATGGCTCCAAATGTTGCTTTGCCGCTGGTCTCGTCAACGTCTACGTCGAAATCTAGCATTTCTTCTGCCAGGGTTTCGGCTTCGGGAATCTGGGGGAGGTGGATCCGCTTCGATTCTGCGAGAATCTGCAATCGGCTGGCAAAATGTGCTTTGCCGATGGTGTATTCAGCGCCGGCGTCGTTGAACCGATCACCGGCTACGAACCGGCACGGTCTTGGAGACCCCACGCGTCGGATGTCGTTCTTTTCGAGAAGGTCAACCAGGGCATCGCCAACGCCTGTGACATCAACATAGACTTTGGGTGGTCGTATTTCGCTTACTCTTTCTGCTTGGAAGAACTGGTGGAGGGCCTTGCGTCCGATATCAACCAACATCGCAGCCTGTTGTGGGTAGGGCGTGTTAAGCTCAAGCCGCTTCAAGAAGGGAATGGCGAAATGTGTTTCCCATCCATTGTTCACTCTTCGATCCTCCACAACCGCGACAACGATTGCTGTCGGGTCGTGCCGCTTACCTACATCGATTCCAAAACTAATTTCTTTCAAATTTGCCACTCCTGCACTTTTTCTGTGAACATCGCGTCCACATCCTCGCGTCTGAATATTTGCGTCTGACTATCTAAAAATTTGCAGTCATATTCTTGGTCGAACCACCAGCTACCGAGCACGCGCCGCTCCTCTTCCAGGAAGGACGCCTGGATCCTCGGACACTTGGAGGCCGGAACTTCCCACCTCTTCCACGGCTCGGTGCTGTGCCAGGCTTCGGCCCACCATCCACGGTTCCCGAAAGGAGTCGAAAGAGCGATCAGCCGGCCATTGCTCACGGCCAGCATGGGGCGCACTGAATAATAGAGACTGTCCGGCACCCTGGCCGCCTCATCCACAATAAGAAGCGAAACCTTTGCCATTCCCCGGACATTCTGCTCTTTGCCGGGCAAGGATACTATCCTGGAGCCGTTCTCCAGCTCCAGCCTCAATGCACTCTCGGCTCTGGAAGGAATGGCCGGGTCTGCACTATAAAATCGGCTCACGTTGCGGAATAGCTCGCTGCTCTGTCTCAGGGTGGGAGACAGGCACAAGACAAGGCTCTCTTTCTGGTATGTGGCCGTATGCAAGGCCAGAATGCTTGTTACAGTGGACTTGCCGCTTTGCCTGGAGCAGTTCAATAGAATCCTCTTTGAATTGCTCCTCAAAACCTCAGCCTGCCAGTCGTCCGGCTCCAGCTCCAGGGCATCACACGCCCACACGACGGGATCTAGCGCCGCCTTCAGATCATGGCAGAGCATCTATTACCGCCTTCTTAGCCTGTGGGTATGGGTCCAGGGCTGCGACGATCAGCGTCCTTAGCTCAATCCACTTAGGATTGTTGATAATGGTGATTTGGGGTTGAGCGGCAAGCCTGCCTTCCAGCTCTGCTAGGAGCTTCCTCTGCTCCCTCAGCTCGCTTTCTAGCCCTCGGCATTCTCGGATGTAGCCCACGCAAGCCCGGTGATCCTGCGCCGCCTCGGCTAATGCCAACAAATCATAGGTGCGGGTCTGCAAGTCCTCGATCCGGGCTTTGGCCTTCTGGTACTCTGAGAATGTGTTTTCAGCCTTCAAGGTCTCAATGGCATTGGGTGATTTTGATAATAATTCTACTATATGGCTTGGTTCATTTTTATCAGGATTGCCATTGTAGTGATTCAAGAGCGTGGTCTTTGATAGTCCGAAATGGTCCGCTATGGTCTGGAAAGATTCGCCAGTTTGCGATTTATTTATCAGCCTTGCGTTAATCTCATCGACTTTCTTATGAGAGCATATCATGCATCCTGTTCTCATTGGCTCTCCTCAGCTTGTGGCTTGTCGTATTGCTGCCTGTCATAGCTCTTCCGGGCCGTCTTGACTGCCTGCTCTCGGGCCTTGCGCCGTGCGTTGGCTGCCCTGGTTCTCATCAGGTCCACTCTCGCGTTTCTAGTTCTCGTTTTGCCCTTTCTCATAAATTGGGATCCTCCTCCAGCTCCTTCTGCATATACTTCGGCCAGGTGATCCTCCAGAGTGGGAAGATTCTGAAGAAAGTCCTCCTGGAGCTGGGCATTTCGGAGCAGCTCCTCCTGGGCCTCCGGCTCCTGGAGGGGAGCATGGAAAGAGTAATTCCTTTTGCAGATTTCTTTTCTACG
>CAZPUO010000297.1:0-3016 GCA_964589745.1 uncultured Methanotrichaceae archaeon | reverse complement strand
CGATTTAAGAGCAGTTCCATCTTGGTAGATTTGGAGAGGGATATTTATATAATGTTTCTCAGCCCGAATGAGGGCCTTCGTGATAGCCTATTGGAGCCAGAATCGTCATGGAGGGATCGAGATAAAGATCGATGAGCGAGGAACCGAACACTCAGCTCCCGCGCCTTTGCCTTGACCGACTCCGGGATGAGCTTTCGAGAAATCCCATGTAGACATCTTTCACTTTGCCCCCACAACCCTCAGTAGTGTGTCTGGAATTGGTTGATATATCCAAATAGAGGGAGACCGATTCTGCTTTGCGGGATACTCCTCTTGATCATCACCTATAGCTGATGAACTTCGCGAACATGCCACGCTGCGTGCAGCGGGGTGCAATGTTTGACTGAGAGTGTTCAACGATTTACGCGGGATCCTCATTCGCTCAGAGACCATATATTTAGGTTGTCAAAGCTTACGTAAGCCTCATCATCATCGAAGGTCTCCCCAACCAATCCTATTCTTCCAGTGCTTAAGGTTGAATCATAGGCCTCAGCGACCTTCTTTCCATTTACAAAGAAGGTGAACTTCTCACCTTCCGCAATTACCTGGATTATGTTTGTGGACTCGTCGGTGCTTATAATATCCGATTCTGTCCAATCTATGATTGTGAACCATGATCCGTCTTGCATACCATCAAACTTGAAGTAGCCGCTGCTGGATAGACTGAACCTATAGAAGTTGTTATCGTCGATAAATCTCAGAATGACTCCATATCCAACAGGGTCGGAGCCCTCCTCCTTTGTGGCCTCTAACTCCATCACGAAATCGCTAAATTCTTTTCCAGAGTATGTTTCAAAAAACCACGTTTCTTCGGGAATAATCTCAAGGCAATATCTGCCTTCGCTGAAAGCACAGCCGACATTCTCAGTGCTGTACTCTGGCCAAGATCCATCGTTCTTGGTGAAGTCCTCTCCATAAAGGATATCTCCTGCAGATATTTCGCCATATGGCCTGCCTCGAACGACATCCCAAATCTTCAGATTATCGAAGCTAACCTGAGATCCGTCGTCATCGTCTGTTTCGCCGGTAAGACCTATGTAGCCTGAGATGAAGGATCTATCGAAGGCATCCGCCACCTTCACCCCATTCACATAAAACTCGAATCTCCCCCCATTCGCTATGACCTGTATTATATTTATAGCATCTCCTTGGCGAATGATGCCAGACTCCGTCCAGTCAATTATTTCGAACAAATCCCCATCCTTAATTCCGTCGAATCTGAACTCTCCTTCATTGGAGATAAAGAATCTATAGAAGTTCTCACTATCGAGGTACCTGAAGACTAGGCCGGATGAAATCCATTCATCTCCTTCATCCATAAAAGTCTCGACCTCCGCTACAAAGTCCCCAAACTCAACATCAGGATAAAACTCATAGCAATCCCTTTCGTTCGGCATGGTAATGGTATATCGGCCGTCATCGTATGCATATCCTTCTACATCTGTGCTGTACCTGGGCCAGCCGCTCTTAGGGTTGGAGAAGTCCTCTAAGTAGAGCAAATCTTCTGCTGGAAGCTGACCATAGGGCTGAAGAGAAACTGGACTGACATCCCCATCGTAAGGAACAATCCTGCCTATGAGGTAGGCTGTACTGTTTTCTCTCTCCTCTGTTGCAAACCTGTTAACAGGGCTTCCTCCAGGCCATTCATCCACGAATCCTACAATCCTGAGCGTATAATCCTCTTCGGCTATTTGGAAATCTTGAGATGGCGTTCCGATGGTCCAGATAATCAAATCATCGCAAGGAGTTTCGCTTTTTTGAATGCTTAAATCGCACTCGCTTAAGCGATCCTCATTTGTAGTCGTTAGAATGCTCATATCGAACTGGAACTGGGGATCAGGCGAAACCATCGGGGTGATGAAATGAAGGGCTAAATTGAGTTTTGCCTCCTGAATATTTTCCTCAGTAGGCCAATTGAAATGGGTCATTTCTCCAAGACAGAAGTCTTGATTTATTGCAACAGGTATCTGCTTATATGCAGTAAATAAAAGTCCGCACTTTTCTCCCTCTTCAGGGACTCCCCAATTGACCTCCTGGGTCCCCAGTCCCGTTGCGTAAGTCTCCGTATCTACATAAGTCCAGATTCCAGAAGACTCGCATACCATCTCGGAGACGCTTTGTTGCTCGTTATCATCCGATGAATAAGCAGTAGAGAAATCAGTAGATTTATCTTTTCCTTCAAATAAACCCCCTTCACCATTCGTTTTGACCAAATAATCCCCAGTAGGGTCTCTAAAAAGATGAGATGCAACATATTCAAATGACGAACTATTAAATACTTCTAAAAGATCCAGTATACCGTGAGTCGTATCATATCCTGTTTTAACTGCATGGAATATCTGTGGAGATAGTTGTGTGGCCATTGAATTGTATGCAAGTGCCGCATCAATAAACTTGCCATTTTTTATCAAGTCGCTAACTTTAGCCCATTTCCCCACCCCTCCGCCACGTAGGGTATGGCTAATCGCAGGCGTCATCGCACTTGCTACATGACCCACTCCATATAATATTGACGATTCTCCAGCATTTAGAACTCCATTAGCAACCACATTTGACCATTTAATTGTGCCAGTTTCCGCCCATTCATCTCCAGCAACCAATGCTGTATCAGCTGCAGCTAGTATTGCCGTATTTCTTAGGATGTCTGCTCCTGTTAAGCCAAGTTTAGCTCCAATAGCTCCGGGAGCCGCCAGTCCAAACGTTGCACCGATAAACGCACCACCGACCGCCCCTTTGGCCGCATTTGCGCTGATCTCATTCCAATCAATTGGTTCTTTCTCCATCCATTGCTCAAACGCTGTTGCTCCGCCGCAGACGACTCCTCCAGCAACAGCTCCCACAAGGAAGAGAGGCATAGGGCTGTTGGGCTCCTGCATTGTGTAGTTGCTGAAGTTGATCTCCATCTGGGTCTCTAAGGGAAGCCATATCTTCTGATTTGCTGATGAGTCTGATACGTTTATACCGATCCATTCACTTG
>CAZPUO010000296.1:0-3019 GCA_964589745.1 uncultured Methanotrichaceae archaeon | reverse complement strand
GATCTCTATGAAACCATGGCAGGCACAGTGCCTGCAGCGAAATTCGGCATCGCCTTCTCCGAGGCCAGCGGCGACTGTTTGATCCGCCAAGAAGGAAATGATGCCGAGTTTATCGAGGCGGCCTCGCAGAACTCGCTGGCTCTGGCCTGCGGCCATACGTTCGTGGTGCTGATGAAGGGCGCTTTTCCCATAAACGTCCTGAACGCCATCAAGAGCATCCAGGAGGTCTGCTGCATCTTCTGCGCAACGGCAAATCCCCTGGAGGTCGTTGTGGCTGAGACCGATTTGGGGAGAGGCATCATAGGGGTCATCGACGGACTGCCGCCAAAAGGCATCGAGAATGCTGGCAAAGTCGATGAGCGGCGCAAGTTGCTGAGGAGGTTCGGATATAAACTTTGACCTGGTAATAAAGAGCGGTCATGTATATACGGCAACGGGCCTGAAGACCATCGACATCTGGGTCAAGGATGGGCGAATAGCAGCGCTCGGAGGCCCTCATCGGGCTGAGGAGAAGATCGACGCCAAAGGATTTCTGGTGCTGCCGGGGGCCATCGATGCCCACGTTCACTTCAGGGACCCAGGCCAGAACTACAAGGAGGATTGGACAAGCGGCTCCTCGGCCGCGGCAGCGGGAGGCATCACCACAGTGGTTGACCAGCCCAACACCGATCCGAGGACACTGGATGTCAGGTCCTTTGAGCTGAAGCTGGACATTGCCAGCAACCGATCAATCGTGGATTTCTGCCTCAACGGAGGGCCCGGCAGGATCGAGGAGCTGGTGAAAGCCGGAGTGTCCGCCATCGGTGAGATCTTCACCTACGAACACAGTGATGAAGACCTGCAAAGGATCCTGGACGAGTCCAAGAAAGCCGGAGCGCTGGCGACCGTTCATGCCGAGGATGGACTGATTGTAGCGAAAAGTACAGAGCGTTTGAGACAATCGCATGAGCCTGAGATCTACTCTTTGGCCCGGCCTGCTGCTGCCGAGGCTGTGGCGATAGAAAAAATTCTTGCTTGGTCTGATCGGCTGCATATCTGCCACCTCAGCACCCTCCAGGGGCTGAAGCTGATTGGAGAGGCAAAGGGGACGGGAAAAAATGTGAGCTGCGAGGTGACACCTCATCATCTGTTCTTCAACCAAAAGAACTACCACGAGCAGGGATCTTTCTTGAAGATGAACCCGCCGCTACGCAGGCAGGAAGATAATGATGCCCTCTGGGCAGGGCTGCGAGCGGGAATCATCGACATTCTGGCCTCGGACCACGCGCCCCACCTGCCCGAGGAAAAGAGGGATGACATTTGGGAAGCTCCTCCAGGCGTGCCGGGCGTTGAGACCATGCTGCCGCTGCTCCTATTCGCCGTGAAGAGAAATATGCTTACCCTGGACCGGATGGTGGATGGCCTGGCGGCAAAGCCAGCGCAGATCTTCGGCCTCGCATCCAAGGGCAATATTGAGACCGGAAAGGACGCAGATCTGGTAATTGTGGACACGAAAAAGGTCGCAAGAATAAATGCGGACCGGCTGCACAGCCGGGCAGAATGGACACCCTTTGAAGGCAAGGAAGCGATCTTTCCCGAGATGACTATCTTGCGAGGAGAGGTGATCTTTGACGGAGAGATTGCAACCAAACCGGGCTTCGGCCTCTTCCAGAGAAGGAAAAGAGTTTTATGAGAACAAAGCCATATTTTAATTATGAAATCTGATTCTGAAGGCACCAGCGATCTTGAGAGGATGATTGGCAAAGCAGCCGTTGAGGCATCAAGGATGTCCAATCAGGCCAGCAAGGCCGCAAGGAAGATCCTGGCAGATGTGGCGGGCGAGATGGGAGAGGCCAAGGGATACGACCTGGCGGCCGTAGACCTCATTGACACCGAGGAAGAGCTGATCGCTTTCGTGGCCTTGCCGGGAGCCAGCAAGGAGAAGATCGATCTGAGGGTGACGGATGACAGCCTCTATGTCGAGGCCAAGCCCGTAACAAGGGAGGGAAAATACCTCCGCCGGGAGATGAGCCCCCTCGGGCAGAAGCGTGAGATCAAGCTGCCGGTGGAGATTAAGCCTGAGCAGGTACGGGCCAGCTTCAACAACGGAATCCTGGAGGTTCATCTTCCCAAGCTAGTGATAATAAACGCTCAGAGGGTGCAGGTCGATTAGCCTTTAATCCATCTATTTCCTGTCTTTTTGACTTCAAAAAAGAAAACGAAAAAAAGGCTTTTCTCGCTCAGCTAGAGCCGTCCAGACTTTCAGTGCTAATCACCTGATAGGTGTAGTTGATGGCAGTCTTCTGGCGCGGCTGCAAGCTGAGCCGCCACTTCAGGCTTGTGGCAGTGGTTTCCACAGGCTCGGGCGAGATGGCGATGATCTTGGCCTCCTGGGGGTGTGTGTCTGAAACCTCCAAGGTAGCGTTGCGATCCAGATTGCTCTCTATCTTCAGGTAGTAGGTCGAGGTCTCAGTAGTCTCTTTTACGGTGTGGTTGCTGCCACCAGAGCCGATCCCTTTGATATTCTCCGTGATGTTGTAATTCGACAGCCTCTTGGAGACCTTCAGGTCGGCTGAAGAACCAACCACAATGGAAGCATTTGTGCCTGCAGGCGTGTAGGGGACTGAGATAGTGGAAACGTACTCCTCATTTCTGTAAAGCAAGGCCGTTCCCATGGGCCAGGGGTTTTGCATGGTGTTGTTGGCCCTGATCTCTTCCGAAGCCGGCCCGTCCTCCTGACTGCTGGCATCCCAGGTATAGATCCTTACCAGAGGAGCCTCCTCCTGGAATAGCGGGAAGCCAATCTCTTTGTCCATCGCCAAATCCTTGCGGCCCTCTAATTCGAAGACATAGAGAGTCTCCAGCTCGCCCGTGGACAGTGCAGGCGCTGCGCCCAAGGCTTCTGCAGGTGCTGCCGCCTCGGCAGATCTTTGTAGAAACAGAGAGGCGTCCTTGGTCATGTACGGCTGCGGGATCTGCAGGCCAGCCACCAGCTTGAGCCGCACGTTCTTTAATTCCTCTCCTCCGCGATTGGTGACGA
>CAZPUO010000295.1:0-3044 GCA_964589745.1 uncultured Methanotrichaceae archaeon | reverse complement strand
GGGGAAGGGATGGCGGCCCGGCGGAGGGGTCGAGAGAGCCTTCGAATCTTGTGATTACCATTCATTTTCAATCAACTCTTGCATCTACTGAATTTTTCATAGCCGGTAGCCGCTCGGGCACCTGTTCAGCCGTCATCTGCCGATTATTTCTGCCTTTCATTATAATCTCAACATGTTTGACCTGCCCACCTTGGGGCGCGGTTTGGTTTGCGGCTGACATAGGAATTATCATCAACACCCATATTTCAATGCTAGTTATAAATATCTTATGCTCATTAATGCTTATCATTGTGTATATCCGCGATGCTTATAAATACTAATAAAGGCTAGGTAATACTATGCGCGAATATACCGCGACGGTCAAGCTCGATCGCCAAAAGAGAGTTACGATTCCGAAAGCCATTCGTGACGAGGAGGGTTTACAGCCCGGTGATATAATAGAAGTGGTTTTCAGAATTCGTGAAAAAGCAAATAAAATAGGTGAGCAGGGAAACTTTGATGCCCAGATCCCCGCTCTCGCTTCTGCTTAGACTTGCATCGCAGTTTCGCGGACTTCGATGCAGATTAGAGTAGGTAGCGATAGCTATATCTTATTTTCCCCAAGGGCATCCAAGAGGTTTTTTACTCAGCTTCTTGATGTAGACCAGTAGGAGGCAGCAAGCATTAGTGGCTATTGCTTATTTTGATGGTGTTACCCGTTCTTTCGACGAGATGTAGCCAGGCAACTCTTTGTCCAATAGGTGCAAAAACTCGATAAGAATTAAATTTGCGGCCACTGTCCATCATCAGAATTTCTAGAAAGGGCCATCTCTAAATTTTCTTCACCTCTTCAAAAAATTCAAACTCAGTATTAAGGTATTAATTCCCAACGGCAAAATTTTTAAGCTTATAAGTGTTGTTTTTCGTGTTTTGCATTAAATAATTAAAGCCAAAACTGCATCGATAGCAAGCTGCAGCATTTCTTTTTAAATAGATACAATACCTCCAATCATCTCATTAGCTCACTTCTATTTTCTTCTCGGTTCGTAAAATCGAATTTACGTCTGCATTCTGGGCAGAGATTTGTCATCGAATTGATAGTCGTTCTCTGACAATCACTCACGGTAAATTCGATATCAAAACTTTCTTCATTCATAGCGTTTGCAATCTTTAGAAGTTCATTAGGCGTTAGTTCATACATAGCACCTCTGGCTCCTTCAAATTGGCAATTAATCGCAGCAAGCGCTTGGCCAAAAGAAATGGCGTTTTCCATATCTTGGTCGTCGAGGCCACTAAGATTCCTTGCGCCATATCTTCCCAAGAGATGGATTATGCCAGCGCTACACCAATCCCCAGCTCCCGCGGCATCCTTCAACTTGTTAATACAAAATGCAGTCATATTTTTCCATTCACGTCTTTCTCTATTTTCATCATGATAGGAAAACCGGATTCCATCTTTACCCAAGGTTTCAATTAATAGCGGTGCATTTGTTTTCAAAAATAGATCTTTATGCCGCCCGATTGTGTCATGAGAAAACTTGATGATATCTGCTAATTCAATACATTTGGAAAATAGCTCTTGGTTTCTAATCCTATTCGGCTCAAAGAAAATCAGAGATCCCTTCTCTTTATAAGCTTCCGCAATTTTCATTGAGCTATATGTAGCACGATCAAAATAGAATACACTAGATTCAGGCAAATTATTCATCAATCTAGCCAAATCTCTTTTTGAAAGAGCTTTGAACCTTGGGAGCTTTGCGCCACAATTCGGACAGGTCCACAAAAATCTATGCGATGGATTATTTCTATTATTCCTAATTATTTCTATAATTACAGGCGTGTTTCCGGCCTCGCTCTGTATTATTGATGAAATATCCACCCCCCAATTTATCATATCTCTTATTATTATATTTGTGGCTTCATCCGATCCAAGGTGTGTGATAGGATATGATTTCCATCCGAGGTAGGATAGAATCGTCAAAACATTTCCGCAGGATCCTCCTGCATTAAATTTTAATTCAAATTTTGTATTATCATTAATAATAATATCAAGAGCAATTAATCCAGTGCCTGCTATTCCTGGCATTGTTTGGTTCAGATTGAATATATCATCAAGCTTCATAGCATTCTCCTTTGAGCCAAATGGAGAATAGTACTTGTTTATTGTCTAAAGCCTTTGCCCCATCTCCTTGCTCCATTTCATATCCTTGGGCTTCGATATGAGCAACCCCAATTTTAAGATCCTTCCTGCTTAAATCATAGACAGCCAATAGAGCACCAATCGAAAGAACTTTACTCGAAAGCGCAGAGACTATTATTTTACATCCCCCAAGAGAATCAAGGGCTTTGCTATACTGAGTAGAAGTTTTTATAATTTTTCTATAAACTTCGAATGGATTTTGCTCAGCTACATATAATATATTAGTGGGCTCTATCGATAAGCGATCGAATAAAAGCTCCCGATATTCTAATAATAGATCATCACCTCTTCGGGGATTCATTGCAGGAAATGGCAATATCGGGCAAATTTCCTGAGGACCTACCAGAGTATGTATTCTATCTAAATGTTTTTCTCGATTCTCACCAATCAATGGTAACCATATCCTAGGAATATCTGCAGTGGATTCGAGATCTATATCACCTCTAAAACTGTGGATATAATCTGCCTTATCCTCGAGGCCCTCTCCTTTTATTTTTGAATCGAGGGTTGGGTTTTCAACAACAACCACATGAATATTTGGTTTATTTTTTTCGCTTATAAATTGATTATCATAAATATATAATAATTTTTTTATTAAAGGAAAATATAATACTCTTGGCAAGGCGCTTATATCAATTATAATATCAGTATATTCTAAAAGCTTATCTTTTTCGAATAATAAATTTGCTGCACATCTAGAGCCTATTCTCTTATTGTCTTTTCCAATCATTTTTATTTTTTTACTCGTGATAGCACCTTTTCCATTAAATATGTTGTTGATCTGTTCAAGATTATTGTTAACATCCAATCTATATCTTTGGGATGGCGAATTCTCACCTTCATCGAACTCTATTAGTATACAATC